>NZ_CP099960.1:1800000-2100000 GCF_024137865.1 Moraxella sp. FZFQ2102 | reverse complement strand
CATCGTGCGACTGATCGAACGAGAAACCCTTGCACTGCTTGATCGCCCCCTACCAGATGCTTGGCGAGCTGATCAGTATTATAATTATTCTTAGCTTGATTTGGATGATAAATTTTATTAAAATATTTCTAAATTTTTATTATGAGAATTTCTTATGACTACCACGCCAACCGTTGCTGTCATCACTTCATCCATCGGCCGTGCATCACTACTTGACACCATTAACTGCATCAAACAACAAAGCTACCCTTGTCGGCATTATATTTTTGTCGATGGTGAAAAACATCATCGAGCGGTCAAAAAAATGGTCAAAGACCATCCTGAGATTGTCGTCACCTATCTGCCAGTCAGTACTGGCGCGACCGGAATGTGCAACTCCATCATCAATGCCATTGCGCCATTTATCGCGACCGAAGATATCATCTGCTATGTCGATGATGACAATACAGTAACACCTGATCATGTTGAAACATTTGTTAATGCTTTCTTAACTAATGATATCCATTATGCCTATTCGCTACGCTATCTACATTCAGCAGAAGATGATTTTTATATACCTGACAACTTGGAATCATTGGGTTTTTGGACGCTTGGTAAAGAGCATGTCATTACTGTAGATTTTGAATTAAAAGACAAAAAATACACCTCTACGGTTGTGCAGACCAGTAACCGCACCGCTTTGATTGATACCAATTGCTATGCTTTTAGCCGTAACCTAGCACAGCATCTTGCCAATACTTGGATGATCAACGGTAAATACAATGATCAAAACATCACACAAGCATTATTAAACAGCCCAAATCTAACTGGCTTTTGTACTGGCAAACGCACTGTCAATTACACAACACTGATGAAAAATTTTGTACAACCGCCTCAGATAATCTATGATAATTTATCTGCAAAAACCAAAGCCGAAAAACGCAGTGTTGAAAGACAGTTATTTTTAAGCTATATGGATTTTATTGAACAGATCACGGCATTAAATCGCCCATGGGAAACGCCTACATTATTCAAAAACAACCAATTAATCCCAGTGATAAATCAGTCAAATAGTTAATAATACACTACGGAAATATTGGGCAAAATTGCATCAAGCTTGATGGTACAACTTTGAGCTGATTAGTTGTGCAGTATATTCAGCTTGATTACGAAGTCTACTCACTTATATTTAACCCAAAGCAAAAAAGTGGTACAATAGCCCAATTTATCGACGGTATCACTGTCGTTCAAGTAATTTTTTTTAATAATATTTGATAATAAGTGTGATGTCTATTATAAAAGGAAACTTCCATGATTCTCATGATCGACAACTATTGCAGTTTTACTTATAATATTGTTCAATATTTTGGTGAACTAAAGCAAGACATCACCGTGTGGCGTAATGACGAAACCACTTTGGATGAGATTATCAAGCTTGCTCCAAAAGCAATCGTGCTCGGCCCTGGTCCTTGCAGCCCAACCGAAGCTGGCGTGACACTTGAGATTCTTGAAAAACTCTCTGGACAAATCCCCATCTTAGGCGTCTGTCTTGGTCATCAGGCCATCGGTCAGGCCTTTGGCGGTCAAGTGGTGCGTGCTGGCGAAGTGATGCATGGCAGACTCTCACAGATGCATCATACCAACCAAGGGGTGTTTGAAAACTTGCCAAATCCATTCACTGCCACACGCTATCATTCACTGGTAATTGATAAAAATACTTTACCTGAGTGTTTAGAGATGACTGCATGGACAACTCATGATGATGGCAGTATGCAAGAAATCATGGGTGTACGCCATAAGACGCTGGATGTCGAAGGTGTGCAGTTTCACCCAGAATCCATCCTGAGTGAACATGGCTATCAGCTGTTTAATAATTTTTTGAAACGCTGTGGACTGGCTGTGCTGGATGATGACAAGCTGCCACAAGTTGCCTAACTCATCAATACCTAAGGATATATCATGACTACCGCACAAAAAAGTCCGAGCGACATCGCCAATTTGCCTGACGATGCCATTCATGCCATCTTGACCGATGCGCTTGCCAAGCTACTCAAACACATCGATCTGACTGATGAGCATATGCGTGAAGTGATGCTCATCATCATGCAAGGTCGTTGCCCTGATGCTCTGATGGGTGCACTACTCATCGCTCTGCGTGAAAAAGGCGAATCCATCAGTGAGATCAGCACCTGTGCTAAGACCATGCTTGAGCTTGCCGATACCATCAGTATCCGTGATGCCAATGCCGTGGACATCGTCGGCACAGGGGGTGATGGCTCAAGTCTATTCAATGTCTCAACGGCGTCCGCCTTTGTGGCAGCAGCAGCAGGCGTGACCATTGCCAAGCATGGCAACCGTGGCGTTTCCACCGCTTCAGGCTCATCGGATGTGCTCACCCAAGCTGGTGTCAAGCTTGATATCGCCATCGATAAGACTCGCCAAGCCATCGACGAAATCGGCATCGGGTTTTTATTTGCACCCAACCATCACCCTGCCATGCGTCATGCCATCGGTGTGCGTCGCTTGCTCAAGGTACGCACGATTTTTAACATCCTAGGCCCGCTGACCAACCCTGCTCATGTCAAGCGAGCGGTCATTGGTGTGTTTAGTCCTGAGCTGTGTGAGCCGTTGGCATATGTCTTTGAAAAGCTTGGACTGCATCATGTGCTGGTGGTGCATTCTGCCGATGGCTTGGATGAATTTAGCCTAGCATCACCAACCCGTGTCGCTGAGCTCAAAGACGGTCAGGTGCATGTCTATGACTGCAATCCCGAAGATCTCGGTATCGCATCCAAGACCCTGCATGGCTTACAAGTAGCATCATCTGCCGAAAGCCTTGCGCTCATCAAACAGGCACTACAAACAGGTGAAGCTGACGCCACTATCCAAAAAGCCCGCGAAATGATCGCCATCAATGCTGGTGCCGCCATCTATGTCGCAGGACTTGCCAAGTCGCATCAAGACGGCGTACAGCTTGCCCTACAGACCCTAGAAAGCGGCAAAGCATGGCAAAAATTAAGCGAATTTGCTGCTTTTACCCAAAGCTAACTTGATGACATTATTCAATAAAATTAAGAACTATCATGACCAATACACCAAGCATCTTACAAAAAATCGTCGCCACCAAGTTTGATGAAATCACCGCTGCCAAAGCCAAGATCAGCCAAGATGATCTGCTTGAGCGTGCAAAATCCCATACGCCGCGGGGCTTTGCCAAGGCGTTGCGTCGCATTGACACCACCAAAGGTCAAATCGGCATCATCAGCGAAGTCAAAAAAGCATCGCCATCAAAGGGGGTTATCTGCCAAAACTTTGATCCTGTCATCGCCGCCACAGGCTATGAAAAAGCTGGTGCTACCTGCCTATCGGTACTCACCGATCGTGATTATTTCCAAGGTCATGATGATTATCTGATCGCTGCTCGCTCTGCGGTGAGTTTGCCTGTACTGCGTAAAGATTTTATGGTCGATGAGTATCAAATCATCGAATCTGCCGCCATCGGTGCTGATTGCATTTTGCTCATCATGGCGTGCCTAGATGACGACACCGTGCACCATCTGCACAAGACGGCGACTGATTTGGGACTGGATGTCTTGATTGAGATTCACACCCAAGATGAGCTAGAGCGAGCACTACGCCTACCAAAATCATCGCACAATATCTATGGCATCAATAACCGAGATCTCAACACCTTTCAAGTGGATCTTGAGCATAGCATTCGCCTAAGCCAGCAGTTATTTGCCGCACTTGGTGATGATGCTTTAGTCGTCAGTGAAAGCGGTCTGAACGACGCTGATGATATTCGTTTGATGCAAGCCAATGGCATTCATCATTTCTTGATTGGTGAGCAGTTTATGAAAACTGATGATGCAGGTGCAGCCCTTGCCAAACTGCTAAGCACCATCTAAATCAGCCACTGTTTAATTTTATTTATAGATTATAATATTGGATTATCTCATGAGCGAACAAAAAAAACGCATTTTAACAGGTATTACCACCACAGGCATTCCACACCTAGGTAACTATGTCGGCTCAATCCGCCCTGCCATCGCATCTGCCAACGCTGCGATTGATGCAGGTGATGGTGATGCTTTTTTCTTTTTGGCGGATTATCATGGCATCATCAAATGCTTTGACCCTGAAGAGATCCACCGCTCAACCCGAGCTATTGCAGCGACTTGGATTGCTTGTGGTCTTGATCCTGAACAAGTTACCTTTTATCGTCAGTCAGATATTCCTGAGATTCCCGAGCTTGCTTGGGTGCTCAACTGCTCATGCGCCAAAGGATTGATGAACCGTGCGCACGCTTATAAGGCGGCCGTCGATGCCAATCTGGCAAAAGAAGATACCGATCCCGATTTTGGTATCAGCATGGGATTGTTTAGCTATCCTGTATTGATGTCAGCAGATATTTTGATGTTCAACGCCACCCATGTCCCAGTGGGCAAAGACCAAATTCAGCACATCGAGATGGCTCGTGATATTGCAGGTACTTTTAATTTTAAATACAAGCCATTATTCACTGAACCAAGTGCTGTCGTCGATGAAAATACGCCACTATTGACAGGGCTGGATGGTCGCAAGATGTCAAAAAGCTATGGCAACACCATTCCACTATTTGGCGATGGCAATCCACAGATTGACCCCGAAAAAGCACTCAAAAAAGCCATCATGCAGATTGTCACCAACTCGCAGCTGCCCGAAGAGCCAAAAGATCCTGACAACTGCACGATTTTTGAGATTTATAAAGCATTTGCAACAGCAGATGAAATCAATGCACTGGCTGAGCAATATCGCCGTGGTATCGGCTGGGGTGATGCCAAAGAGATTTTATTTAATAAAATCAACAGCGAAATTGCCCCTTACCGCGCTCGCTACCTTGAGCTGATGAATAATCCAAAGGAGCTTGAAGAAATTCTACAAATGGGTGCCATCAAAGCACGCCGCCAAGCCCAAAAACAGCTTGATAAGACACGCCGTGCCATCGGTATCAAGCCATTAGCCAAGCTTAAATAATATGAGCGAAAGCCAACCATTGACATCAGAAGAACAGGCTCAAACCGACACAGGTGTGCGTATTTATGACACGCCTGTGCTGAGCCTGCCTGAAGATTTGTACATTCCGCCGCAAGCATTTGCCATTTGGCTTGAACAATTTGCTGGTCCTTTGGATTTTTTGTTGTATTTGGTTAAGAAAAATAACTTTGACTTAACCGAAACTGCCATTTTACCCATTACTGAGCAATATCTTAGCTATATCAATGACTTGGATGAAGAGTATTTTGAGCTTGCTGGTGATTATCTCTTGATGGCAAGCACGCTGATTGCCATCAAATCTGAGCTTTTATTGCCACAGCCTGAAATCAGTGATGATGAAATCAGCCCAAAAGCTCGCTTGATTCAACGACTTGAAGAATACGCCCAAATCAAAGAAGCGGCACATCGCATTGATCAGCTGTTACGCCTTGAGCGAGATGTGTTTTTGGCGTACGCAAGCTTCCCAAGCAGTGAAGCAATGCAACGAGAGTTGCCAAACTATTCGCCACAAATCTTAGTCAATAGCCTAGTGAATATGCAAATCCGCCCTGATTTTAGTGGTCATACAGTCAAGGTTGACCCTGTGCCGTTGCCTGAGCGGATTGCGATGATTACACGAGTGCTTAGCCAAAAAGGTGTTGCAACTTTTGGTGAATTGCTTGATCAATCCCAAGGCAAACTTGGTATTGTGGTGAGTTTTGTGGCGGTGCTAGAGCTCATCAAACGGGGCTATATTGGCTTTGATACGCCTGGCATCGAAAGCGATGATGAGTTTGATAGCAGTGATGCCAAGTCAAATCAATCAAAAAAACGCCAAATTCCGATCAATGTAGGGCGAGATTTACGCCATCAAACACTACACTGGCTACATTAATATTTTAGGATAATTATGACCGAAACTGCCAATGATTCTGCCTTTATCCAAGCACATCAAAAAGCTGAAGTGTTTAGCCGTTATATCGAAGTCTTGCTCCATGCCAGTGAGTCGCCATTGACGGATAATGACCTAAAAAAACACTTGATGATGAGTAATAGTGAGCTCACCGCCGCCCTTGCCGTGCTTCAGCAGCGTCTATCATCGGGTGTTTTGACAGTAAATAAAACCGCAAGTGGCTATCGTCTGCAAATCAAAGACAACTACAGCGGACTGATTCAGCAGGTTTTCCCCGAACGCCTAGAGAGTCTCAGTCAAGCACTGCTTGAGACCTTAAGCGTCATCGCTTATAAACAGCCTGTCACTCGCTCAGATATTGAGCAGGTGCGTGGGGTAACGGTGTCTAGCCATATTTTACGCCAACTGTTTGATAAGGGCTGGATTGTCGAAAATGGTCATAAGGACACTTTGGGTCGCCCTGCACTTCTGCATACCACCCAGGCGTTTTTGGATGCATTTGGGCTAAATAGCCTTGATGAGCTGCCGCCATTGCCTGATTTAGAAAGATTAAACGTACGATCAAATTAATCTTTTGGGGCTGTACTAGATTAGCAATAATGCTATACTAGTTTTATGAAGATAACCCGTTGTAAATTAAGTAAAAAAGTTCAAGTTAAACTGCTTGAATTTTTTGTGCTTGAAGTCACCGCAAGATCAGCTGCTGATTTGTTAGAGATACATCATAATTCAGCTGCTTTGTTTTATCATAAAATTCGCTTGGTGATTGAATATCGCTTAAACCTTGAAGCTTGTGAATTATTTGACGGTGAAGTAGAATTGGATGAAAGCTATTTCGGTGGCATTCGTAAAGGCAAGCGTGGACGGGGTGCTGCTGGCAAAGTTGCCGTATTTGGTCTTTTAAAACGCAATGGTAAGGTTTATACTGCCTGTGTTAAAGATACCAAAGCTAAGACATTAATGCCTATTATTGCCAGTAAAATCAAACCTGATAGCGTGGTTTATACAGATAGCTATTGAAGTTATAATGCTTTAGATGTGAGTGATTTTAAACACTTTAGAATTAATCATTCCAAAGAATTTGCAAACAATCATAATCATATTAACGGCATTGAAAACTTTTGGTCGCAATCCAAACGCATTCTAAGAAAATATAACGGTATTGACAAAAAGCATTTTCATTTATTTATCAAAGAATGCGAGTTTAGATTTAACTATGGCACACCATCCAATCAATTAAGATTGTTAAGAAAATGGTGTGGGGTTTAGGGGTTTATCTAGTACAGCCCCAATCTTTTTCAACTGGCGTAAATCGCTAAGGTGCTAAGCATACAGCACAATAAGCAATCACCGCTCGGCATACCTAAACAAATTGATAAGCCGTGCAAGTGTGCAAGATGACAATCCGCCCAAAGCTTGTCTACCTGTTGATTTTTACTTATAATTCAGCTTATTACACAAAAAAACTGCTAAGCTTTGTATTTAATTACTATGGATATTTGTGATCAATAAGGACAACCATGCACCAAATTAAAACTTTGCTACACTCTGCCGACTGCCTACTCATCACCGCAGGGGCAGGCATGGGTGTCGATTCTGGATTGCCTGATTTTCGGGGCAATAGCGGTATGTGGCAGACCTATCCTGAGCTTGGCAGACAGCAGATAGATTTTACCAGTATTGCCAATCCGCAAGCCTTCGCTGAAAATCCACGCTTGGCTTGGGGATTTTATGGTCATCGCTTGGCTTTGTACCGCAAAACTGTGCCGCACGCAGGGTTTGACTATCTGCTAAAAATCGCCGAACACCTTGATTTGCCTTACTTTGTCTTTACCAGTAATGTCGATGGGCAGTTTGCCAAGGCAGGATTTGACCCTGAGCGAATCTATGAATGCCACGGCTCCATTCACCATCTGCAATGCACTCAGCCTTGCTGTGATGAGATTTGGACTGCCGATATCACGCCTGTGATTGACAATGACAAATGCCTGTGGCTTAGCGAGTTGCCAAGTTGTCCACATTGTGGCAGCCTTGCTCGACCCAATATCTTGATGTTTGGCGATTGGCACTGGATTGGTGCGCGTAGCGATGAGCAAGAATCTCGCCTACAAGCATTTCTTAGCAAGTATCAAAATCCTGTAGTTATCGAAATGGGTGCAGGGACTGCGATACCGACCGTACGGCGTTTTGGTGAGCGTTTCGCCCCCAATCTGATTCGCATCAATCCACGAGATAATGCCCTACCCACTCGTGGTGGCATCAGCTTGCCTATGGGCGCAAAGGCAGGTGTTGAGATGATTTGGCAGGCGCTTATTGGGTGATTTTGGGCAAAGTCTTGGCACATGGGGTTTGTAATTAAAAATCCCTTTAAATTACAAATCCACACTCAAAAGTCTTTGCACCATCTACCCAAATCCGATATAATTAATCCTTTTCACATTGCGAAATGTTATTATCCACTTATCAGGAAATTTATCATGACTGAACAATTCACCCCCGACATCACAGACAGCATCGACGGCAAACCTGTCGGCGAAAAGCTACAAAAACTCCTAGCTCGCATCGGTCTTGGCTCTCGCCGCGGTCTTGAAGAAATCATCAAAGCCGGCCGCATCTCCATCAATGGTAAAGTTGCTACACTGGGTGATCGAGCCAGCTTGACCGATGAAATCCGTGTCGATGGTCGCCCTGTCCGCCTAAAAGCCGAGCGAGAAAAACGCCGCCGTGTACTTGCCTATTATAAGCCTGAAGGGGAAATCTGCTCTGTCAGCGATCCTGAAGGTCGTCCAACGGTGTTTGACCGCCTGCCAAAGCTCACCGGCGATCGCTGGGTGATGGTTGGTCGCCTAGATATCAACTCATCAGGACTGCTGTTATTCACCAATGATGGTGAGCTGGCTCACCGCTTGATGCATCCATCCAGCCAAGTCGTGCGTGAATATGCCGTGCGCGTCCTAGGCGAAGTCACCCCACAAATCGCCAGCACACTGACCGCAGGTGTCGAGCTTGAAGATGGCTTTGCCAAATTTGACGACATCAAAGAAGGCGGCGGTACAGGTGTCAATAAATGGTATCATGTCACCATCAAAGAAGGTCGCAAACGTGAAGTGCGTCGTATGTTCGAAAGCCAAACCCTGAAGGTCTCTCGCTTGATTCGCACCCGTTATGGCACGATGATTCTACCAAAAGAGCTGCGCACTGGTCGCTTTATCGAACTTGATGCCAAAGAAATCGGCAAATTGGTCGAATCTGTCGGTCTGCGCCAGCGTCAAGGCACAGGTCTAAATACCGCCGCCAAAGAAAAACAAGCGCGTATCCATAAAAAGCCGCTCAAATCTCGCGAAGTGCGTCGCAAAAAGCATGAAGAATACGAACGCCGTCAAGAACGCCAAGATCGTCGTCCATCTCAAAAGACGCCATCTTTTAAGACGGCAAAGTTTGTTAAAGTATAAAAAACTGGTAAATTTAATTAGTTTTATTAAACTATACTAGGGAAAATTGTGATGGCAATTTGCCCTTTTTATTGATACACATATTTCATTATCATACAACAATCTGTATGAATTTTGACCAAAACATACAATCCATTTAATAGAAAATTTATGTAGCATAAAACAACAAAACCATTAGAGATTCAGTTACAAAAAACTTTGAAAAAATATCATTTGCTAACACCTTGATATTATTAGCTCAACCAGTCATAAAATGAAAAATCATAGAAAAGTACGATTTTCAAGTCTTGAAATTTAAAAATTTTTAGTCTATATTGTGCCATTATTAAATCCGATCACTACATATAGTATAAATACTATATGTAGTGATCGATATAAACATTGCGAAAATCTCATCAAAATCAAAGATTTTTTAGATCAAACCCCAAGTTGAATGACAATAGATAGGCGGAATTTGCTATGACACATATTGACAAAATCAAAGTGACCAAGCGAGATGGACGCTTAGAGCTTATTGACCTTGAAAAAATTCATCGGGTGATCAACTGGGCAGCAGAAGGTTTGGACAATGTATCCGTTTCTCAAGTTGAGCTAAAATCTCATATCCAATTTTATGATGGCATTCGCACTCGTGATATTCACGAAACCATCATCAAAGCAGCAGCAGACCTAATCAGTGCCGAGACGCCTGATTATCAATATTTGGCGGCTCGTTTGGCAATTTTCCATTTGCGTAAGATTGCCTATGGTGAGTTTGAGCCACCGCATCTATATGCTCATGTCCAAAAATTGACCGAACATGGTAAATATGACAAGCACATCTTGGCCGATTATAGTATTGATGAGTTTAATGAGCTAAACGACTATATCGACCATAGCCGTGATATGAACCTTGCCTATGCTGCCGTTGAGCAGATGATGGGCAAGTATTTGGTACAAGACCGCGTGACCAAGCAAGTATTTGAAAGTCCGCAGTTTTTGTACATCTTGGTCGGGATGTGCCTATTTGCCGCTTATGATAAGGCGGAGCGACTGGACTATATCAAGCGTTTTTATGATGCGACTTCTAATTTTTATATCTCGCTACCAACACCCATCATGGCAGGTGTGCGTACGCCGACTCGCCAGTTCAGCTCATGCGTACTGATTGAATGCGGGGATAATCTTGACAGCATCAACGCCACCACATCAGCCATCGTCCGCTATGTCTCACAGCGTGCTGGTATCGGTATCAATGCCGGTGCCATCCGTGCGCTCGGCAGTCCTATCCGTGGTGGCGAAGCACAGCATACTGGCTGTATTCCGTTTTTCAAAATGTTCCAAGCAGCGGTCAAATCCTGCTCGCAAGGTGGCGTGCGTGGCGGAGCAGCCACCCTGTTTTATCCGCTATGGCACTTAGAAGTCGAAAGCTTACTTGTGCTGAAGAACAACCGTGGTGTTGAAGACAACCGTGTTCGTCACATGGATTATGGCGTACAACTGAATAAAACCATGTACACTCGCTTAATCAAAGGTACAGAAATCACCCTATTCTCACCATCAGATGTGCCAGGGCTGTATGAAGCTTTCTTCGCTGATCAAGACGAATTTGAGCGACTCTATACACTGTATGAAGCTGATGACAGCATCCGCAAGCGTAAAGTCGGTGCCAGAGATTTGTTTAGTCTCATGCTACAAGAGCGCGCCAGCACTGGTCGTATCTATATCCAAAATGTTGATCACTGCAATACGCACAGCCCATTTGACTCAAGCATTGCACCGATTCGCCAGTCAAATCTGTGCATGGAAATCGCTCTACCAACCGCACCGCTTGACAACATCAATGATGAAAAAGGCGAAATCGCTCTATGCACACTGTCGGCGATTAACCTTGGCAAAATTGAGAATCTATCCGACATCGAAGAACCTGCCGAGCTGATTGTGCGTGCATTAGACGCCCTGCTTGATTATCAAGATTATCCAGTCATCGCCGCCAAAAAAGGCAGCATGAACCGTCGCACTCTTGGCGTAGGCGTCATCAACTATGCCTACTATCTTGCCAAAAATGGTACTCGCTATTCGGATGCAGCGGCATTAGGTCTGACTCATCGCACCTTTGAAGCGTTGCAATATTACCTATTAAAAGCATCAAACAAACTTGCCAAAGAGCAAGGTGCTTGCCCATGGTTCCATGAGACAACTTATAGCAAAGGTATCTTGCCAATTGATACTTACAAAAAAGATCTTGATAGCATCTGTGCCGAACCACTACATCTAGACTGGGAAGGTTTGCGTAGTGACATCATGACCCATGGCCTTAGAAACTCTACCCTGTCAGCCTTGATGCCATCCGAGACCAGCTCGCAGATTGCCAATGCAACCAATGGTATTGAGCCACCTCGCGGTTTGGTGTCAGTCAAAGCAAGTAAAGACGGCATCTTAAAACAAGTCGTGCCTGAGATTGAACGCTTGGCATCTCAATATGAGCTACTGTGGAATATCCCTGACAATAACGGCTATCTACGCCTTGTGGGTATCATGCAAAAGTTCATTGACCAGTCTATCTCAGCGAACACTAACTATGACCCTGCCAAATTTGAAGGCAATAAAGTGCCAATGAAAGTCTTGATTCAAGACCTATTGACCGCTTATAAATTTGGTGTCAAAACCTTGTATTACCACAACACCCGTGATGGCGCAGATGATGCCCAAGGCGACTTGGACGATGGCTGCGCTGGTGGGGCTTGTAAGTTGTGATTGGTAAATCATACTGACGGCATGGCTTTTTTAAGTTAAATTCCATCTTTCACAATCCAAACAAAAAACCGCAGTATCACACTGCGGTTTTTTGTTGTTTACATCAATTACAAACGCTTATTTCTTTGGCAAGACTGGTGTTTTTACCGCAGCGCGTTTTGCTGCTGGTTTTGGCTTGGTTGAGACGACGGTCAGATTTGTGTGCTCATCCATCTCATACAGCGCACCGGCACGGCCGACGATCAATGGATCGATATTGCCGATTTGTGCTGAATCCTTGTTTTCATAGTTCAGCTTGTTCAGCACATAACGCATGGCGTTCAGACGCGCACGTTTTTTGCAGTCTGATTTGATCACAATCCAAGGCGCTTCAGCGGTGTCGGTGTTAAAGAACATCGCTTCTTTCGCCAAAGTATAATCATCCCATTTGTTCAGAGACGCTTTATCCACTGGTGATAGCTTCCACTGTTTTAATGGGTCGTTCTCACGGCTGGCAAAGCGTGCTTTTTGCTCTTCACGCGTGACTGAGAACCAGAATTTCACCAAATGAATGCCCGACTCGACCAAATGCTTCTCAAACTCAGGCACTTGGTGCATAAAGATGCGATATTCTTCATCGGTACAAAAGCCCATCACACGCTCAACAACTGCACGGTTGTACCACGAACGGTCAAACAGCACAATCTCGCCTGCTGTTGGTAAATGCTGCACATAGCGTTGGAAATACCATTGACCGCGTTCTTGATCGGTGGGTTTCTCCAGTGCAACGACACGCGCACCACGCGGATTGAGATGCTCCATAAAGCGCTTGATCGTACCGCCCTTACCTGCTGCATCACGACCTTCAAAGATGATGACCAATTTTTGACCAGTGGCTTTGATGTGGTGTTGTAATTTTAGTAGTTCGATCTGTAGCTTGTATTTTTGCGCTTCATAATTTTTGCGGCTTAGGCGATATTTGTACGGATAGCCACCTTCACGCCAGTTGTCCGACAGCTGCGTATCGCGCGATTTATCGGTGCGCACTTGGCTTGCAACTTGTGCCACTGGCAGATATTCGCTCAGCGTTTGACCCAGTTCCACCAACTCTTCTGGGGTGGCGTGCTCGATCAGCTCTTCGACTTGACTGACGGTATTTGGCATCACTGCTTTTGCTGCGGCTTTTTTGCTACGCGCGCTGGTTGTTTTGGTAGCTGCCTTGGTGGTTTTTGGCTTAGTCACTGCTTCAGCTTTGGTCGTCTGCGTACTTACGGTGTCAGCCTTGATCACTGATGATTTTTTTGCTTCAGCATCTGTGCTTGCTGTTGAAGTTTTGGTGGTGGTGTTCGTAGCCATACTCTCTCCTAGTTAAAAAAATAAAAAAACATCAGTACGCCAAAGTCTATGCCATCACAGCCATGACCATCAGCGAAAGTTTCAAATCACTTAATAAATCCTATTAGTATAGTACCACGATAAAAACCGCTAATCAACCATGATTTGAATCAATTTTATGCGATAAATACCATCCAATTCACCGTACCATTGACGGTGAACATATTGTGCGATCATACTAATAGGTCAAGTTATCCGATGTGAATAATCACGGCAACAATCTGACCACTTGCCATGTATCACCATCAGTGGTATAGACCATGCGATCGTGCATACGACCAACACGCCCTTGCCAAAATTCCGCGCGGTCAATGACAAGCTCATACCCACCCCAAAATGCTGGATAAGGCACGACATCGCCATGCATATGGTCTAGCAGCTGATATTTATCTTCCATGGTTTGGCGGCTATCGACCACACCACTTTGTGGCTCGCTCACCCACGCACCCAGCTGACTTTCGCGTGGTCGCTTGGCAAAATAAGCCGCTGACTTTTCTGCACTCACCTTCTCAATACGACCTGATAGGCGCACTTGACGCTCTAATCCCTGCCAAAAAAACAGCATTTCAGCATTGGGATTATCCGCGATGTCCTGCCCCTTGTCGCTGTCATAGTTGGTATAAAAAACCACGCCGCGTTCGGTCAACTCACGCATCAGCACGATGCGCACGCTCGGACGCTGATCTGCGCCACAAGTAGCAAGGCTCATGGCATATGGCTCAGGCAGCTGCGCCGCTACTGCATCATCAAACCATGTGCGAAACAGCTCAAATGGCGTCACTGGCAGCCCTGTATCAGGTAAAGTGTGCTTCTCATAAGATTGTCGTTGGTCGGTTAAATCCATCATCACTCCCCTTTTATGGTCGGTTATTTTGGTTGGTTGTTTGTCATTTTATTATACAATAAATCCTTAATTTATGTATGGATTTTATACATCATCAAGCACAAAAAATGCCAACTCATCAGTCGGCATTTTTCTTATCGCTCATAGACTTATCTTAACAAGTTAAGCCAAAATTCGCTTCACCTGCTCAGCCAATTGCCCTGCCATCTGCTGACATACGCTCGAATCTTGATGCTCGACCATCACGCGGATCACAGGTTCAGTGCCTGATTTGCGAATCAGCAAGCGACCTTTACCAGCAAGCTCGGTTTCCGCTTGATCAAAAATTGCTTTTAGTTCAGCATTGGCATATGGGTCGCTCATTTGCGTTAGGCGCACATTGATCAGCGTCTGTGGAAATGGCGTGTAGCCTTGGGTCAGCTCACTGAGCTTTTTGCCCGTCTCTGCCATGCAAGACAGCACTTGCAGACCCGCCACGATCGCATCACCTGTGCGGCTCTTATCTAGACATAGGATATGACCTGATGGCTCACCGCCAATTGTCCAGCCATTCATCTCTAGATCTTGCATTACATAGCGGTCGCCGACTTTAGCACGGTGGAACTTAATACCCATCTCGCCCAATGCCAACTCTAGCGCGACATTACTCATCAGCGTACCGACCACGCCTTCAGGCTGTAAGTGCTTAGCAAGGACATACAAGATACTATCGCCATCAACGATATTGCCATGCTCATCGGTCATGATGATGCGATCGCCATCACCGTCTAGTGCGATACCAACATCCGCACCATGCTCACGCACCGCCGCTTGTAGCACTTCAGGATGGGTTGAGCCACAGTTATCGTTGATATTGATGCCGTTTGGGTCGTTATGAATGGCGATGACTTTCGCGCCCAACTCTTTTAGCACGCGTGGCGCGACGCTGTGACCTGCGCCATTGGCACAATCGACGACAATTTTAATATGTGATAAATTATAATGATAAGGAAAACTACCTTTGCAGTATTCGATATAGCGACCTTTGGCATCGGCGACACGATGATTCTTGCCGATACTATCCGCCTTAATGCCTGCCAATCGCGCCAATCGCGCATCGGTATCACCAACCAATGCATCAAGCTCGACATTGATCGCGTCTTGGATTTCGTCTGAGATTTTTTTGCCTTCGTGCGAGAAGAATTTCACGCCATTGTCCTGATACGGATTATGACTGGCGGAAATCACCACGCCCATGTCCGCATGGAAGCTCTTGACAAGGTGTGCGATCGCAGGTGTCGGCAATGGGCCAAGCATATAAACATCCACACCTGCCGCGTTAAAGCCCGCCTGCAGTGCCGCTTCGATCACATAGCCCGACAGTCGCGTATCTTTGCCGATCAATACGCTTGGACGCTTGTTCGGATTTATCTCAACCAACACACGCCCCGCGCCAAAGCCTAAGCGCAATAGAAAATCAGGGGTAATTGGGAAAGTGCCAAACTGCCCACGAATGCCGTCAGTGCCGAAGTAACTCATTGTCAATCCTTAATTTTTTGGTGGAAATGCCTGCCAATTGCCTTGGCTTTTGCCCCAATTGGTCAGATTTTAAGCAGATTAAAAAACTGCACAGATTATAGCACACGACGGCGATAAATTTGCGTTATCAATGCGTAACTTTGGTATCATTTTTGCACTTTTTATTGGGCCAATCGGTGTATAATTTTTACTGGTAAATCGTGCAAAAATTCGCTATGCTAAGCAGTTCTTAGCCAAATTTTATAAGCCATCATTATTATAGTCAAACAAATTTGAAAACAGATTAGGAAAATGCGCGAAGTTGTACAAGAAGCTGTACAAATAGCACGACCAATGGGTTTGATATAAGTATTATTTAAAAGTTGGCAGATCGTATAATAAAGAGTATATTCATGGAAAATCTTAGCTGCTCCCAAATCACAGCATTATCACGCTTACCCAAATCAGCACTGACAGGCAAGCCTGTGCTGCATTTTGTCCATGCCAATGGTGTGCCGACACCGACTTATCAGCCGATTTTGGATGAATTGGCGTCGATTTTCACCATCGAAAGCATTGATTTATTGGGTACGGACAGCCGTTATCCTGTGGATGATCATTGGCAGAGCCTGACGCGGCAAGTTGGCGACAGCATTGATGACGCTTGTCATAAGCATGGCGTGGCAAATGTGGTTGCCGTCGGGCATTCGGTGGGTGCGATGACGACGATGCAGACGCTGCTTGCCAATCCCAAGCCAATCAGCCAAGCGATACTGCTTGATCCATCGCTTTTAACAGGCAAAAATAGCTTAACATGGCATTTGGCAAAACTCACTGATCGACAAATCGGTCGTGTAGAAAAATTTCGCCATCATCTGATTGATAAATTATCACCAGCATCCAAGTCCAAATACCGCAAAGATACTTTTGACAATCACGAACAAGCCCATCAAGCCTTGAGAAATAAAGGCTTATTTCGTCCTTTTGATGAAGCTTGTTTTGATAATTATATTAAATATGGATTTATAAAAACCGCCGATGGCAAAGTAACGCTTGCTATTCCAAAGGCGGTGGAAGTGGCGATTTTTCGCACCATTCCATCTTTATATTGGTATAAATCCATCGTGCCACGCCGTCCGCTTAGCATCATCGCAGGCAAAGACAGTCATTTTACCGCCATCGGCTCGTATCGCGATGCGGCACAGAGATTTGGCTTAAATGTGCAATATGTCGAAGGCTCGCATATGTTTCCACTGGAGCATCCTCACGCGACCGCACAAGTGATTTTGCACACCATTGCCCGCCAAATCAGTGAAACATGATGCGATGAGCCATTCAGCGATACCATCAAGCCAAGCACCGCCCAAATATCCGCCGTCAATCGCCGCTGCCTTGATAGCGATGGTGGTCGCGACGATGTTCGCCTTACAAAATGGCTGGCTGCTGCTCTTGCAGACGCTGGCTGATTTTACACCATATCATGCCATCAGCGATAATACTTTGCTTGTGATGTCGGTAGTGCTGACGGCGGTATGCTTGGTGTGGCTGATTGTTTTTTGGCAATATTTTCGTATTCGCAAAGACAGCGTAAGTACTGCACAAGCGCGCAAACTGTGGCAAAGCTATCTTGCGCTACTGCCAATGGATGGACGCGTGTTTTGGCGGTGTCTGTGGGTGTTTTTGCTGATTGTCTTTATCGCAAGCCTGCTTGCCAATTTGGCGACGACCGCACTATCGCCCACGCCATCAGCAGACGCAGCGCAGATGATGGGGCATGATACACCGATGTGGCTATTTGCCTTAATGGTGATGGTCTGCGCGCCTATTTATGAAGAGCTGATTTGTCGCGGTTTATTTTGGCGGCTTGGTGAAGATATTTTTTCGCACTTTACCGATAATACTAACCATATCACTATTTTAACCAGTCTAATCAGTAGTGGTGTATTTTCACTATTGCATTTTCAATATAATCTAATAGATACAGGCGTAATGTTCGCCGTAGCATTAGGTCTATGTTATGCACGCGTGCGGACAGGTTCAGTATTTGCGCCGATGCTATTGCACAGTATTAATAACAGCTTGGTGCTACTGCTACTGATTTTGGATTAGGCTTGAATAATCACATTTAACCAGCCCAAGCCTTATAATATAGCCTGCCAACTTACATTCTGTTTTGCTCAAGCACTTGCTCGCCTGCTTGGCGAATCTCTTCAAGCGTTAATGATGGTTTACCACTCAACGCCTGTCGCCACGCACGCGCACCGCTTAAGCCTTGGAACAAGCCCAAATAATGCCGTGTCAAGGTCGCAAGATTTGTGCCTTCATCAGCTCGCATTTTAAGATAATTTAGCAATTCTGTAAAAATATCGCGACGGCTTGGCAGTGGCAAATCCCACAGTGCATTGCATTCTGCCATCAGATAAGGATTGTGATAAAAAGCGCGCCCAATCATCACACCATCGACATGATGCAGATGCTCACGGATGGCATCCATGTTATCAATTCCGCCATTGATCTCGATGTTAAGATCGGGAAAATCCTGCTTAAGCCTATAAATGTCTTCGTAGCGCAGTGGTGGAATTTCGCGGTTTTGCTTAGGTGATAGACCCTGCAGCCACGCAATACGCGCATGAGCGATAAAATGCGTACAGCCAGCCGCCGCTACCGTCTCGACAAAATCGCGCATAAATTCATAACTGTCAAAATGATCAATGCCAATGCGATGCTTGACAGTCACAGGCTTATCGGTCACCACCTGCATCGCCTTGACCATCGCCGCCACCGTCTGCGGCTCTGCCATCAGGCACGCACCGATTTTATTGTGCTGCACGCGATCGGACGGACAGCCAACATTGATGTTGTACTCATCATAACCCTTGGTATCGGCGATTTGCACCGCTTGCGCCATCTCATCAGGATCAGAACCGCCTAGCTGCAGCACCACAGGATGCTCGCTGCCGTGAAATTTCAGCACATGATCGGCATTACCCTTTAAAATCGCACTGGTACTGATCATCTCGGTATATAGATGAATGTTCGGATTGAACAGCCGTGCAAAAGTACGAAAATCAGAAGTCGTCCAATCAATCATCGGTGCAAGGCTAATTCTCTTATTACCAATAAAATCAGTCATTTATAAAATTCTCTTTGTTTTTCAAGCGTTTAATTGCAAATCTTTATCTATTTTTACTTGTGTTTGTTTGTGATTACTTGCGTCTCGTACAATTTTACTCGCCAAATTTGCACTGTATTTGTACCATTTTTGCCGATTTTTATAGTGGAAATTATATAACGCAAACAAAAATCTGATCACAAATGTTTAGCTAATTTAATCAATTTAAAGCATCCAATATTGTGGATAATACAAATAAAAACCTGCGATTCTACTTGGTTTTGCCATCATTGTAAAGTTTATCTCTGTAAGGTCTCAATGATACCAAGTCCTGTTTGTCGTACAGTTGGCGTGATTAATGCAGTCGTGATCGCCTTTTGCGTGCTAAAAATCTGCACACGCGCTTTGGCACGCGTCACCGCCGTATAAATCAGCTCTTTTGACAGTAGTCTTTGGCTGCTTTCATCGAACACGATCGCCACCGTCTCCCATTCCGAACCTTGTGATTTATGCACCGTGATGGCATAGGCGGTGACAACCATCGCTTCAGACAACAGCTCCGCCGACAGCATTTTTATTGTTTCACCTTCAAAAAACACCATCAAACCTTGCTCGGTATGCAGACAAATACCAATATCACCATTAAATAATTCTAAATCATAACGGTTCTCAACCACCATCACTACACGCCCTTGATACCACGGTGAATTTGATGGTTTACCCCCCAAATACTTGCGATGCATTTTTGATAAAAATGCATTGATCGCATGATCACCATAAGCACCAATGTGCGACGCGCACAAAATGCGATATTCATTCAGTGTTTTGAATAATTGTGCTACTTCTTCGTGTGCTGATTGATCTATTTTTGGTAAATTACCATACAATGATTGGGTTTTTTTAAAATACGACTGATAAGCTTCACTTAAATATTGATAGCACCGCTCTTGAGTATGATTATCATCAAGTGATACAAATTCAAGTGTTTGTTCAGTGTCAATCAACTGTTGTAATTGGCTAAATTTATCCTGTTGATCACCTTTGATCAGTTTGGCAAGCTTACCCACACCTGAAGTGTCGGTAAAACGCTGTGATTGCTCAAGCTTACAATGTAGATCAGCCAATGATGACATACGGCATAAATCGGCAAGCACCGCCCCTGCATCCACCGCCGCAAGCTGATTGGCATCCCCCAATAAAATCACGCGCGCACCCGTCGCCACCGCTGCCATCAGCCGGCACGCAAGCTCCGCGCCAAGCATGGATGCCTCATCAATAATCAGCATCCGATACGGCAGCGGATGATCAGCGTGGTAACGCGGCACACCCGTCGCACCAATGCCCAGCAGGCGATGAATGGTCTTCGGTTCAGGCAGCAGCATCTGCACATCAGCACCGAGCGCTTTTTGTAGCGACTCACTCATACGCTGCGCCGCCTTACCTGTAGGCGCTGCCAATGCCAATGATGACAGCACATCTGGATCGGTTTTTAGCAGCGCCAAAACAATCTGCGCCACCGTATAGGTCTTACCCGTACCTGGTCCGCCAGTGATCAAGGCAAAAGCTTGATTGGCGACCAATTTCACAGCATCTCTTTGCTTTTCATTTAATTTATCTAAATTATCAGCTGTGAAAGGTGGCACTTGCGCAGCCCTAATCCGCCCAATATGATACATCAGCCCTGCTTCTGCACGATAAGCACGATTGAGCCAAAAATACACCGATGATCGCCCGATCCAATAACAAATCGGCTGCAAGGGTGCGCTTTTGTCCAATGATTTGACATCGTGTAAATTGGCAAAAAATACACTCGATAATCGCGCAGCCCATGCCAATACATCATCCGCACAAAGCACGCGCATGGTATAATAAGCACGCAATAGCCACACAATCTCATCAATCACCGCCATCATCTGCGTGCGTGACAATGATCTTTGCTGTGCGCCAAGCAGCATCAAAAACCGAGTACGCTGCTCACCAAGCCAATGCTGCACATCGGCACCATCTGCCAAAGCTTGTGCAAATTCATTTAGCAAAGCTACAAAATCAAACCCATCATCAAAATATCTCTGCAGCCGCTCAAATATCGGCTCAAAGCACAACAGCTGCCATGTTGGCAACCCCACATCCTGCATATCTGTCGGCAGAGTAAGCACCGTATGCCCTGCTAATAATAATTGCAGCAGTGTGCCATGCAAAAGATAAAAATTTGCTTCATCTGATTTTTGTAAATTCAGTGGTACAGCAAGCATGGATTTTTGGTCATACCAATGATCATGCTGATGGATACGACGCACCACATAACGGCTGATACTTTCTGATAAATTCACAATGAATTACTCTTTAAAAAAATTTTAATTATTAATCGCCTGATAATGATAAAAACTTAACCAAATAATGCATCAACCGCCAAAATAAGCTCAAGCGGTGGCTGCCAAACCATGCGCCCACACTGCGTATCATCTGCATACACACCGCGCAAAAACAAATATTCCACCGCGCCCAGATATTGGGCTTCATTACCTGTATAATTATTAAGTTTTACTTTCAATAAGCGATGCAACGCCACTTGATAAATTACTGCCTGTAGCCAATAGCCCGCTTGCGTCATCGCTGCCTGTAGTGATGCAGGCTGATAGTCACTCATCTGCGCGCCCAGATAATTGGACTTATAATCGACGATATAAAACTTGCCTTGATATTCATACACCAAGTCAATCTCGCCACGCAAATAGCGATACCAAATATCTGCCTTATCAACCTTTAGCACCAGTGGTTGATCGCTGTATTTCTCGAATACTTTGTTAAGTTTTTCGATACTGAAATTGGGTGACAGACCTAAGGTAAAGCCCAATTCTCGCACTTGATTAGCAGGTGCGATGCTCGCAAGGCTGACACCTGACGCACCAAATGGCGCATGAACGATATCATTTAGCCATCGAACCAAGGCTTGATGCTCGTTATCATCATTGTCTATAAAGTCGCTGCGGTACTTAAGCGGCATGGATAATCGGCGTGCAAGCTCATCGACTTGATTGCCAATTCTACCTATTTCGATTCGCTCTAGTACTTGGTGTAAAAAATCCCCCGCTGCACTGCCTTTGATAAATCGCGTGCGAATATCATCCTGCATAGGTGTTATGATCTGCGTCTGATTACTCGGTGTATTGTTAAGTAAATCTCCATGCAAATCAGTCATCGCAACCAGTTCATCATGGTCTGGCATCTCAGTCAAAATGGCTTTAGAATTGGCATCCAACTGACCGATCATCGCAGTAAAACTGGTTTTTTTCGCACCATAAAAAAGCTTGGTCGCCATTACCTTACTCCAATCTTTATAGGCAATTGGCTGAGTCTCTTCGATCGCTGTAGATACTAATTGCGTACTATTTAAGGCAATCTCATCCAAATCAATCACATCAATCAGATCTGCCATACGCTCAGGAATTGTTAAGCTACCATCAAAACAATCAAGCCACTGATATAAGGGTGCATCAGCGATATTGCGCTTGCTGGCTGTGGTGGCTGCCACCAAAAATACTTGCTCGGATGCGCGCGTTAATGCCACATAACCCAATCGGCGCAGCTCAGCCATCGCTTCTTCATCATCTAATTCTTTATAATAACTTGATGATTCTTGCTTGTACGGCACAACAGAAATGGCACGCGTCAAATCATCACGGTTATAAGCGTAAAATTTCTGATCATTTGCTCGGCTTGATCTTGCTTTGTTCAATTCCAAAACATAAACAACCGCGAATTCCAGACCCTTAGACTTGTGTATCGTCATCAGATTCACACCTGTTTCGCTAGGTAGGACGCGCTGTGTATTATCTTCATCCGCTGGTGCGTTAAGCTGTGCTTCATACCAACTCAATAGCTGCAACTCATGCAGCTGACCTTGTGCACTGACGATTTCTGCCAATTGCCAAAGGTCTGCTAAATAACGCTCACCTAGGCGCGCTGCCACCAACCACAAGCCACCACTACTCGTAAATGGCGTATCAGATAACGCAAAATTCAGCGCACTTGCCACACCATCGTTTAGCCATTTTTCATGAACTTGTTGCAAATAAGCCAATAAAGCTGCCTTGTTAAGCGTACCAAACCCATCAAGCACCACCTGCTCGCCTGCCATCAAAGCCGTCGCTTGATCTAATGTCATGCCCACGATACGACTGATCAAAAATCTGCCCACGCACCCTGCCGAACGGCTATTGAGCACGGCAGAAAGTAGCGCGTACAGATCTTCACCTGCATCAGTCATGAACACATTTTGCGCACGCGCACTGATCGCAGGGATATTTAACGCGCCAAGCTCATGTTTTACCGCTTCTAAAGCATCATGCGTTTTTGCCAATATCGCAATATCGCTTGGCTGCAACACGCGATCACCAAGTCGATGACCGTCTGCCAATAGCGTATTGATATGCTGACACATCTTGGTGACAATCTCATCTTTTGCATCTGCATGGATGATTGTTAAGTTTTTATTCGGTAAATGCGCGTTATTATCCGTATTTTTTTTCCAAGATAATTTTGAAGTTTTATTAAATGCTTGGATCTGATGATAGCGAATGCTTTGACCCAAATTGGCATGGTTTGACCAATCGGTAGATCCTGTATCAACAAACCATCGGTTCAGCGCATTGATCAGTGGCTCACTTGAGCGGCGATTGATGTCTAGCACCAAAGATTGATCCAGAATCGGTGGTTCATTTTGGGTTTTGCCATAAGATTTTAGCCAGTTGTAATTGGCAACATCACCACCACGAAAGCGATAAATCGCCTGCTTAGGATCACCCACCAAAAGCAAAAAATCACGCGATGCTCGCGGACGCTCACCGCCGACCAGCTGATATCGGGTCGCTTGCTCGCGCTGAGCTTTTAGCCCCTGTAAATACACGCGCTCGATCAATAACGCCTGCAAGCCATTAATATCCTGCGACTCATCAATCAGCGCCACAGGGTACTGATGGCGAATATAATTGGCAAGTGCAGCATCTTGCAGCGCGTCGGTCAGTCGCACCATCTGCATGACAAAAGTCGTCTCACCGCGCGCTTCAAGCATCGGCATCAGTGATGTGCGCACGCTAGCTGCCACACGGTAACGCAGCGCATCATAATGATATTGCGCACGAGCGATCAGCAGCTGATACAGCTCATGAATCGCCGCCACACGCTGCCATGGTAAAGCATTAAAGCGCACTTTGGCATTGGCATCGACACCACTTTTTTTAAAAAAATCCGTATCGACAAACTTAGTAAACTGCTCCAATGCTTCGATGTGATGACCAGATAATTCAGCTACAAAATCAAGCCGATGGGTACGGATCAATGATAAAATCTCAGGCAAAGATCCCAGTCGATTTGGTGCGGCTGATCGTGCATTGATACCAATCTGATTACGATATGTTTTATTTAAAAAAGGTAAAAAATCTTCGATATTGATAGCAAGAACTTCATCGAGTAGATTGTTAAGCTTATCATAACCATCGTCAAGCGCAGGCACTTCATCAATCGGCGCATGATAAAAATCAATCACTGTCTTAACCTGCGCGCTCAAGCCATCAACATCACTAAAAGCGTGCGACTTATGTGCAATGATTTGCTTGTATATACTCGGTGATTGTACCGATAATCGCGACTGCTCGGCACGCAGCCTGTCATGCACCAGTGCACGGATCAATGCCGATTCATCCGTGAGCATCTGCCGCTCACTCGCCTGTCCTGTCTGCAAGCCAAATTCTTTGAGCCATTTTTGCGCAAGGCTATCGAGCGTACCGACGAATAATTTATCCAAAGTCATCAGCACAAGCGCAGTGCGGCGAATGGTCTCATCCAGTGCATCTGCGCCAGTCTGTAGGATCTGTACAAGCAAATGCTGATTGATCAAATCTTCACCATCGACGCCCACTGCTTTGGTTGCTGTGATTAGCTCAGCTAAAATATCAGGTACCACAGATGATTCGACACCGAACCAGTGCGGATATTTTGGCTGTACATTTTTTAGCCAGCGCACAAGTGCATAAAACGACTGTAATCGCTCATAAATCCGCTCTTGCATTTCAGCCGCCGCCGCCTTGGTGAAAGTCGTGGCGATAATGCGTTCAGGTGCGTACTTTTTCTCAATCAATAGCCGCAGAATGATCCCTGTCAGCGTCCAAGTCTTGCCCGTACCTGCCGATGCCTCGATCAGATAGCCGCCTGTCAGCTTGCAGGCGATGGCAGCAGGGATGGTGCTATTTTGTGTATTTTGTACTGACTGTGTCATGACACACCCCCTTGTTTGCCTTGCAGTTCTTCAGGTTTGCACAGTGTTTTTGGCAAGCTTTGATATAGTGGATACACGATTGGCAATGCTCGCGCCGCTTGCTCTAGCGGATCACTTGCGCCCAAAATCAGCTGCCACGATGGGTGCTGACTGCTGTTCACGCTCCATGTATAGCCTTTCACCCATGCGTCATACAGTCGCGGTGTCAATTCATCATTTTGCCACTCATCATTGACCACAAAAGTGAGTGCCGTCTCACTGGTAATCGGTAGTGGTAACTTTTGCGACAAGAGTCCAAGCGTAGCAAATCCCGCCAAAATCCGCTGCGCATCCTGCCATAGCACAGGCTGATAGCAGATGGCGGTCTGTTCTTCGTCAAATCCCAAAGGTTTTAACACTGATGAACCTTGGGTAAACTTACGAATACTGACATGATTATTATTAGATATATCTTGATTATCAGTCTTACACACCACTTGCCAAGCCAAATGCATAAGCCAACCATTGACGATGTTTTTGGCAGTTGCTTTACTTGGTGAAATCGACAACCAATATGGCTGATCAGCATCTGCGACATTTGCCGATACGGTCATGGTTTCACTACCCACATTCAGCGCGATGGACTGCTCATAAGTGCCGCTGATTAATTGCGAATAGTGCAGATGTCCGCAATCACTGCGTAGATTTTGTTGATCAAAATTTAATAATGCATTTGCCGATACAGTGCTGTATAACGCTTCTGCACTCTGCTCAAGCGTTTGTAATTGAGACGCCAAACTGCCAAAACGACTCTCTCCAGCTGGCAATAATTTATCAAAATAAATCGCATAAAACTCATCGTGCGCCTGTGTGTTTTCTAAGGCAGTAAGCATCGTCTCTTCGCTCATCGCCACACCATCAAAAATACCACGCGCCATCGCTTGGATGATGGCATCATTGAGCTGATATCGCCCCAAGCCATCGAGTCCCAATGGCTCTTCTACATCTTCATCGTCTTCTTCGGGCATCAGCTCAATCTTATTATTTAAATAATTTAATGAAAATTTATGCTGCCAAGTACAAATATTCTCCATAGACACCATCATCGGCACGATAATCTCATGGTGCGATAACAAGGCATCCACCATCTTATCCACCCCTTGCTCATCGTGCTGCTGCGCCGTGATGATGCGTGCGATCTGCTGATAAGTCGCATCATCAGGTAAAGTGACAATCACGCGATCATTGGCTTGTGTGGCAGCATCTAAAATACCGCGAATCTTCTGCCACAGTGGCGCAGGCGGCAGATATGATTGTTCAGATTTTTTAATTTGTTCGATCGCGTGAATTAACCGTGCTCGTACCCAGTCTTGTATCTGCTTCTCATCAGCATCAGTGCTTTTATTAGGCATTTTTGGTGTGATTTTGTCATAGAAATTTGCCGTATCAAAACTGGTCGCCGTATGGTGCGTCACCAGATATGTCTGCACCACGCTTGGCATGGCAGCGATGATGGCATTGGTGATTTGCTCGCGATCAAAGCGATTGGCATCGGTATCATCTGTCGAATTTTGTGCATATAGCAAGGCATGAAAATCATTTTGCCAATCAACACCCGTTTTAAAAAATTCTAATAATTCAGACACAGGCGCTGCGGGTAATAATTCAGTCACCCCATCAGATGCAACGCTGTTATAAAAAATCATACACGCATCACGACTGCACAAAATCGCATCCAAAAACGCGCCATTATCATCATCTTCATTCATGCGATCGCCGCGACGCTTCAGCCCTGCGCGCATCAGATCCATACGACGCACGCCATCACGGCGCGGAAATGCCGATAAATTCATATCAAGCATTACTGTTAAGCCAAATGGCACACTGCGCAGCGCACCGAATCGCGCAAAGGTGATGACATTGGCAGGCTCGGCACTGATGGCTTGACTCTGTAGCATACTGTTTAGACTTTCTAATACAAACTGTAGGCTCAAGCGAATCTCATGGCTGTCTTGCGCATCACTTCCTTCATACTTATAAGTATGATGCTTGTGATAATATTGATTGGCGCGCAGACTGGCTGCCATGCTGTTTTTGGCTTCAAAAATTGCACGCATTTGCGCGGTATCTTTAAGATTTGCAAAATAACGATCAATGACATCATACTCGATCTTATCAAGCCAAGTCTGCACGCGATCAACCCGATCATATGCACCATAGCACGCAGATAAGCCTTCATGAATACGGCACAAAGCACTGATGATAGGCTCATCTGCTAGGCTGACAGTGAGCACAGGTGCGGTTGCTTCTTGGAACACACCTTGTTGCCAGTGCAGCGGGTAGAACAGTTTATTTGGCTTGGATTGTTCATCAGGGATTAATAATCCTGTCACCAAGCGATCAAGCGCATAGCTAAAACTGTAGCGATAATCAACATCGTACTCATCGAGCGTCATCGCCAAGTGCTCTGCATCAAAGCCACGACGAAATCCTGCTTGGGTCAAAAGCTCACAAGCACGGCTCATCTGTTCAAAATCAAGCCCAAAGCTTTGATATACTGGCGGTAGCATCAGCCATTCAAACACTGTCTCACGATAAAACCGCGCGCCCCGCCCACCAAGCAGTGTATAAAATCCTGCGATCGCATTCATCAAAGTCTCAATACTGCGATTGGTCGTGCCCGTGATCTTGGCAGGCAGCCGCAAGCCATCTGCACCCACACCATCATCGAACACCAAGCGAATCAAATCTTCGGCTGCAGCGACATCAGGCAGATACACCACGACATCGGATAAATGCCGTGCACTGCCATCAGCATTAGGAATGTTCAAATACCGTGCGATCATCACGCGCGCGATCTCAAGCTGTCGTTTTAGACTGTGACAAGCATGGATACTTAAGCTTGCAAACTGCCCATCGTCAAACAAATGCATTGGATGCTTAGGCTGATTTTTCTCAGTCAAGCTTGCCAGCGCCTGTGTCAGCCACTGCTTAGACATCCCTGTTTCATCAAGCATCAAGATGTCTTGCTTTAGCTGTGCCAGTAGCCCCACAGGTTTTGGGTCATTGACAAATTGATCCATCCAACTCACCTGCCAATCACGCGGCATTGGCAGCTCATCTGTGCTATCAATTGGCGGTTTTTCATAATAATACTCACCACCAGACATATCGGCAAGCATTGCGAAAGTCTCTCGAGACTCTTTAGCTAATCTTGATAATAGACTGTGCCCATGATCCTTCAGATACACCGTATCAGGATGAATGATACGCTGTGTCATCAGCCAGTTTTTATCAACAATATCCGCCCAAAACATCTTTGATGGATTAAAATGCAGCAGCTCTACATCGATCAAAGTCGATAAGCGCTTCAAAAACTGCAGCTCTACCACAGGAATCTGCTGCACGGTGAACAGATACAAGGCTTTGGGTAATTTGGCAAGCGCCGCCTGATATACTGCTGCACCGCGTGCGCCGCTCAGCACCTGCCAAAACCGCTGCTCCAACGCTTCACGATACGCATACACATCCGCAAATAACGCCTGCCACAGATAACGCAGCTGCATCTCAAGCTGATGATAATGCGCAATCAGCCATTCAGGCATCTCATCATCATGATACGCCTGCTCAAATCGCTGTTTCTCAGCAAGCATGACATCGACAGACTTAGGCAGTGGTGTATTGTGCGTCCAAGCAGCAAGCCATTCTGGGCGATGGGTCAAATATTTGACATATACCGCCGCCAGCTCATCACACAGCTGCCAAATGCGCTGCTCAGATAATTGCGGCTTTTGGCTGTGCGGATTTTCTTGATATAAAAAGTGCAATAAGCTGTGCAGTGGATGTGATTGATTATTTAGAATTTCTATCAGTTTCTCACCTTGAAATTCACAAAAAAATCCAAATAAACGCCACCGCATCACCGACGCAGACAGTACCGCCACTTCAGGCACTTGTAAGGCATCATCACGCCCTGCAGCATGAGTAAATTCTGCATCGACCTTAAGCACTGCTTGGATCATCTGCCATTGATACTGCCCCCAAAATTGCGCGGTCAAAAGCGTGCTGATTCCCACTTGTGACGCCACCGATTTGGTCAGCCAATCACCCAATACCATCGATGGCACGATCACCGTAAATGGCGCAAAAATTTGTGCCGACAGCGCGCTCATCGCACCACCATCAGCATTATCCTGACTGCTGTGGCTGTGCTGCTTATAAATCTCGATCAAGCGCGATAACAGCACTTGTGTATCATTGGACTGAGTGATGGCAAACATGGTAAATTCTATGCTTTAAATTACTGGTGTATGAATAAAAAAATTTATCAATAAACTGCATTGCAGATCATCTCACAATTTTACCGAGTTTTTTGTCAATTATCCATGACTATCATGCTATAATTGCCAAATTAATCAGCCAATTAATCACTTGCAAAACCATGAATGCACCACTACCACCCAATCATGCGCCCAACAAGCGTAACACTCGCCCAAAAGCGCACTTCTCGCCTGCGCGAATTTTTCGTTTGGCGATTTTGATCTTGGGATTTGCCTTGATTGTCTTTTTATTATTTACCAATAGCTCATTGCTGATGGGCTGATTTTATATTGATAAGTATTTGATTTATAAAAGCTTTTAAAATGGATTGTTGATAAACTATGTCATTTGTTCATTTGGGCGTGCGCAGTGAATACGCCATCGTCGATTCCATCATCCGTATCAAAGCATTGGTAAAAGCCGCTGTTGCTGATGGTCAAACCACGCTTGGACTTGCCGATTGGAACAATATGTTCGCTGTCGTCAAGTTTTATAAAGCCTGTATCGGTGCAGGGATCAAGCCTGTGATCGGCACGGAGTTTGTCATCGGTAATGCCATCAGTCGCGAAGATGAAGATAATAAATTCAGCGTGATTCTATACGCGATGAACAATGACGGCTACCAAAACTTGCTGCGCCTAGTGTCGGATGCTTATACCGAACGCCCGATTGGAGCCAATGGCTCGGTGAGTGTCTCAACACCGATCATCACCAAAGAAGCTCTCTTTTCTCGTGCTGATGGCATCATCGCAATCCTAACATCACGATCAGAGATCTACTCGCCGCTGATGGGCAATCACCCCGAAAACGCCCTGCCCATCATGCAAGCATGGCAAGCGGTCTTTGGTGATCGGCTGTATCTGGGCATCAAGCGCACGCACCCATCTGACAACCTATTTAACGAACAAGCCATCATCCAAGCATCATCACTTGGCATTCCCATCATCGCGCACAATGATGTACGCTTTATGAATCCGCGCCCTGAGAGCACAGGCGGCAAAGATGATGATGTCAGCACTGATTTTGATGCGCATGAAGCGCGTGTCTGTATCGCCAGTGGCTACACACTGGGCGATCCGAACCGTCCACGCATTTATAGCGAAGCACAGTATTTCAAGACCCAAGCTGAGATGGTGAAATTGTTCGCAGACTTACCGCAAGTCATCGAAAATACCGCCTTGCTTGCCAGTCGCTGCAATGTCACTTTGACGCTTGGCATCAATGTCTTGCCTGATTTTCCCATTCCTGATGGTGAGACGATTGAGTCATTTTTCCGTAAGACCGCAGCTGATGGCTTAAATAAACGCCTTGATAAGCTCTATCCTGTCAGTGAGCGTGCTGATGACTGGGAAGCGGTGCGAAAGCCCTATGATGAGCGGCTTGATTATGAGCTGGATATCATTCTTAAGATGGGGTTTCCAGGGTATTTTCTCATCGTGATGGACTTTATCCGCTGGGCGAAAGCCAATGGCGTGCCTGTCGGTCCAGGGCGTGGCTCGGGTGCAGGCTCACTGGTCGCTTATGCCTTGAACATCACCGATCTTGATCCTTTGCGCTATGATTTGCTGTTTGAGCGGTTCTTAAACCCAGAGCGCGTCTCGATGCCTGACTTTGATATTGACTTTTGTATCGAAGGGCGTGACCGTGTGATTGACTATGTCGCGCGCACTTATGGACGCCAAGCGGTCAGCCAAATCATCACCTTCGGTACGATGGCGGCGCGTGCGGTGGTGCGCGATGTCACGCGTGTGCAAGGTAAGCCCTTTGGCTTAGGCGATCGTATCTCAAAACTTATCCCCAAAACCCCTGGTATCAGCCTAGATGATGCCCTAGAGCAAGAACCGCAGCTGAAAGATTTCATCACCGATGAAGATAATCCCGATCACGATGCCATCGTTGAGATTTGGGATATGGCGAAAAAGCTTGAGGGCTTGACGCGTAATGTCGGCAAGCACGCAGGCGGCGTATTGATCGCACCCAATCGCATCAGTGATTTTAGTGCAGTGTATTGCGATGATGAAGGTCATCCTGTCAGTCAGTTCGATAAGGACGATGTCGAAGCGGTGGGCTTGGTCAAATTCGACTTCTTGGGTCTTCGAAACCTAACGGTCATCCAAGCGGCGATTGATAACATCAACAACACGCGTAAGGCGCTCGGCGAAGATCCGATTGACCTTGATAAGCTACCGCTCGATGATGCTGCGGTGTATGAAGGCGTACTTCAAGAAGCCAAAACCAGTGCCGTGTTTCAGCTAGAAAGCTCAGGCATGAAAAAATATCTAGCGCAGCTTAAGCCATCAAACATCGAAGATGTTATCGCGATGTGTGCGTTGTATCGCCCTGGTCCGCTTGAGTCGGGCATGGTCTCGGATTTTATTGACCGCAAGCATGGTATCCAAGAAGTCGCCTATCCTGATCCAAATTTTCAGCACGACTGGCTACAGCCTGCGCTTGAGCCGACTTATGGCGTCATCGTCTATCAAGAGCAGGTGATGCAGATTGCACAGATTTTGGCAGGTTATACGCTTGGTGGCGCTGATATGCTGCGCCGAGCGATGGGTAAGAAAAAACCTGAAGAAATGGCAAAGCAGCGCTCCACTTTCGTCGATGGCGCGATCAATCAAGGCGTGGATGGCGCACTTGCAGCGCAGATTTTCGATCTGGTAGAAAAGTTTGCCGGCTATGGTTTTAACAAATCGCACTCGGCTGCCTATGGCGTACTTGCTTATCAAACCGCCTACTTAAAGCACTACTACCCTGCCGAATTCATGGCGGCGGTACTGACATCAGAGATGGATGATACCGACCAAGTGGTCTTCTTGCTTGGTGATTGTAAAGATAATTTTGACCTAAATGTCATTCCGCCGAGTGTCAATCACAGCCAATGGAAATTTGTCGTCCGCGACAGCAAAACCGTTGTCTATGGTCTTGGCGCGGTCAAAGGCGTGGGCGAAGAAGCGGTAAACAGCATTGTTGCTGCGCGCCGTGATGGACCATTCCGTGATTTATACGACTTTTGTAATCGTGTGGATATTAAGAAAGTTGGTAAACGATCTTTAGAAGCATTGATCAAAGCAGGCTGTTTTGATATCCTTGCCGAGACACTAAAGCCACATTATATCGGTGAAAATTTCGATCACAGTTATCAGATCCGCCGCGGGCTGTGGCGTCAGCTGCCTGAAGCGATGGCTGCCGCCGACCAAAACCGCCAAAACCAGTTGGCAGGTACTTTTGATCTGTTTGCCGAAGTCGATGATGGCTTATCCGTTGCGCCAGTACTTGATGATGTGGTATGGGATGCCCAAGACCGCTTACGCTATGAGCTTTTGACCTTGGGGCTGTATTTGACAGGTCATCCACTTGATGAATATCGCGGTGAATCTAGTCTATATACCACCGATGGCAGTGTATTAAACCTGAGCGATACAGGCTTTAAAGGCACATCAAAAGTCGCAGGCGTGATCTATGATGTCGCGCACTTTGGTAATCGCAGCGTGATCAAAATCGATGACGGCACAGCACGCGTGGAGTTCAGCTGCTATAACGACACCTTTGCCCGCTATAGCAAGATTCTCACCACTGGCAAAAAAGTCCCTGCTTACGATGAAGAATATCAAGCGGTGATGAAAGTCGATAAAAACAACCCAAATGCCGAGCCTAAGCGCGACATGATGGACATCGCCAATGTCATCATCGCCAAAGTCAGCGTGCGCGAAAGCGATGATGGACGACTGTTCATGCGTCTACAAGGGGCTGAGCCGATCGAGCAAGCACGCCTAAGACGCTTAAGCGAAGTACACATCAAGCTGCCATCGAATAATGTAGATAAACTGCATAATATCATCGCTTTATTAAAAGAAAATAGCCCACCGCCACAGGCTTTGGCTTACCAAATCGATGAAGACGATGATGCACCAAGCACACGCCACGCGGATTACTGCGTGCCCGTTGTCTTGTATGTGTATGATGATTGTAGCATCAGCCGCATCAATGTCAATGAGCGTTTCCGCTTATATCCAAGCGAGCCGAACATCGCACGACTCAAAGCCTTGGTCGGCGTTGATCATATGATTTTTAGATAAAATTAGGGGCTGCCCTAGATAATGACCAAAAACTCCATTTAGGTTAAAATAGCCAAATGAGAAAAAGTCGTCTAAGTCAGCATAAACAAAATAAACTCATTGAGCTGTTTGTTGCAGATGTTACTGCAAGAACGGCAGCTCAATGAGTCAATGTAAACAAAACAACCGCTGCTTACTATTTTCATCGACTGCGCTTACTTATCTATCAGCACAGCCAAAATTTAGAAATGCCAGATGGTGAAATTGAAGCTGATGAAAGTTATTTCGGCGGCATCCGTAAAGGTAAACGCGGTCGTGGTGCTGGTGGTAAAACAGCCGTCTTCGGTCTTTTAAAGCGAAACGGCAAAGTTTATACCGTTGCCGTACCTAATACGCAATCAGCGACTTTACTCCCCATGATACGAGAAAAAGTAAAGCCAGACAGTATTGTTTACACAGATTTCTACAAAAGCTATGATGCGCTAGATGTCAGTGACTTTAATCACTTTAGAATCAATCACAGCACACACATTGCCACAAAAAACAAAATCACATTAACGGAATTGAGAATTTTTAGAATCAAGCAAAACGACATTTGCGTAAGTTTAACGGTATTCCCAAAGATCATTTTGAGCTGTATCTGAAAGAATGCGAATGGCGTTTTAACAACAGTGACTTAAAATCTCAAATTTCCATTTTAAAACAATTAGTTAGGGGTAGTTTGGTTTAGTTATCTAGGACGGTCCCTAAGATTTTTTATCATTAATAAGCAAAGAAAAAGCAATGACAACCACAGCCCAACACTACTTAGCACAGATCCGCATCGTCATGGTTGAGACCACCTTGCCTGCCAATATCGGCTCGGCAGCGCGCGCCATGCACACCATGAGTTTATCTGATTTGGTAGTAGTCAATCCACGCCTGCCAATCGATGACACAAGCCATGCCAATGCCGCAGGCGCAACCCAAGTGCTATCAGCGGCGCGTATCGTGCCGACGCTGGATGATGCTTTGGCGGATTGCAGCTTGGTTTTCGCTGCCAGTGCGCGCAGTCGGCAGATGCCGCGCCCTGTGGTCACGCCACAGATGGCAGCACAGATCGCACAGACGCACTTTGGTGCGCATTCATCGCAAACAGATGGCGCGTTGCCGACGATTGCCATTTTATTTGGGCGTGAAAATCATGGACTCAATAACGATGAACTTGGCATGGCGCATTATCACATCCAAATCCCTGCCAACCCTGCTTATCCTGTGCTCAATGTCGCTGCCGCCATTCAAGTCATCGCAAGCTATCTATATGAGCAGCTGGGTTTTGATGGCAATCACAGCACCAAACAAACCCAAGGCGTCGCACAGATCAGCCACCCGCTTGACATCAGCATTCGCAGCGACTGGGATGAGCCTGCCGCCACGCACGCACAGATGGCAAGCCTTGATGATGCGATCATCAGCCTAATGCAAAAGCTCAATCTTGCCAATGATCAAGATTTAAAACACCTGCCTAATCGCTTGGCGCGCTTAACGCACCGCCTGCAGCTTGACCAAAAAGAATACGCACTAATTCGCGCCCTGCTTGCTAAGCTTGACCAAAATATTAAGTAGCCAAATGGTATAATCAACCACAAAATATTTGTGATGACTTGATAATTACTCCAAGCACCGCTACTATGTTTATCGGTATTTATCAGTTTGGATGAGTGGTTCATATTTACAGTTTAAGATCAGTCATTTAAAATCAGTAAACAAGCACTGGTTTATATATTTAGGTTTATTAAGATTAAAAAGTTAGGAAATTAATATGTCAGTATTTGCCAAACTCTGCGCGCTCAAACAAGCCATCAGTGAAGATGTCAGTGCCGTCCTAGAACGCGACCCTGCTGCTCGCACCAAAGCCGAAGTGCTGCTTACTTATCCTGGTATCCACGCGCGCATCATGCACCGTGGCGCGCACGCACTGTGGAATGCCGATCAGAAATTTTTGGCGCGTGCGCTGTCGCACTTTAGCCGCTGCACCACAGGCATCGAGATTCACCCTGCCGCCAAGATTGGCAAACGATTTTTCATCGATCATGGCATGGGTGTAGTGATCGGCGAGACTGCCGAAATCGGTGATGATGTTACTTTATATCATGGTGTCACCTTGGGTGGTGTGTCTTGGGAAAAAGGTGCAAAACGCCATCCGACATTGGGTAATAATGTCGTCGTCGGTGCAGGCGCGAAGATTTTGGGCGGCTTTAGCGTCGGTGATGATGCCAAAGTCGGCTCAAATGCCGTCGTCGTCAAGCCTGTACCAGCAGGTGCGACCATGGTCGGCAGTGCTGCACGCATGATCGTCAAAGAAGAGCCCGTCAGCCCAACCGAACACCAAGCCCAATCCGAGCATCTGTTCAATGCCTATGGACTTAAGCCCAATGCCAAAGATCCTGTGGCATCCAGCATCGCCGCCTTGCTTGCTCATATCCAAGACCAAGATAAGCAAATCTGCGAGCTGATGAACGCTGTCAAGACATTAGACCCAAATTTTACACCCAAGACCATCAAGTCTATCTGTAAAGATGATTTATCCGTACTGGATGATGATGGCGCAAATGATTTCACCATCTAAGTTGTATCATTAGCAAAATTAAGTAGTAAAAGGCGTAACTCATGACCACGCGCTGCACTTGGTGCTTATCCGATCCAATCTACATCGCCTATCATGATCAAGAGTGGGGTAAGCCTGTCTATGATGACGATACGCTCTTTGCCCTGCTGTGCCTAGAGGGGATGCAGGCAGGTTTAAGCTGGATTACGATTTTAAAGCGGCGCGATGCTTATTATCAAGCCTTTGATGGCTTTGATGCTGCCAAGATTGCTTTATATGATGACAATAAAATCGATGAGCTCATGCAAAACACAGGCATCATCCGCCACCGTGCCAAGATCGTTGCCATCATTGATAATGCCAAAGCTTATCTAAAAATCAAGCAAAATCAGTCGTTTAGCAATTATCTGTGGGGTATTACCACGCCCGATGGCAAGCAAATTGACAACTGTCCTAGCACGCCAAACGACATCCCTGCCCAAACCGAAGCATCCATCAGACTTGCCAAGCAGCTGAAAAAAGATGGCTTTAAATTCGTCGGTGCAACCATCTGTTATGCCTTTATGCAAGCGGTAGGCATGGTCAATGATCATGTAGCAGAGTGTGAATTTCGTTCATCATCGCATTGAATATTGTTGTATTTGTTTAATAATTATTAAAAATAAACATCGTATGGACACACCATTATGACAACCAGATCACCACAATGCACAACGATAACATCACTACTCAAGCGGCAGATCAATGACCTAATTCGCTTTAATCATCAGCATTCTCGCGCATGGCATATGCCTGTCATGGCAGCGATCGCCACCAGTTTTCCGATTTTTCTTGGTGCGTATTTTGATCAGTTATCATCAGGGCTTGTGGCATCATTGGGCGCGATGGTATTTTTAAATTTACCTTATCAAGGCACATTCTTCTTTCGCATGACCCAAGTCTTAGCGTGTAGTTTTGGCTTTGTGGCGTGTTATGCCGTGGGTTTGATCACCCATCTAGAGCCACGATTGACCTTACCGTTGCTGTTTTTCGTTACTTTTTGGGTGGCGTTATTTGGTCGCTATTTTCGCCTTACACCACCTGCTGGGACTTTTATTCTGATGGCGGCGGCGATTGCGCTGTTTATGCCGATTGCACCGCTTCAGATTCCTTTTTATATTGGCTTGATCGGCTTGGGCTGTTTATTTTCAGGGGTGATTGCGTGTATTTATACGCTGTCTTTGTTCGCAGGCGGCAAGCAAAACACCCACAGCGAGCCTTTTGTGTATCGTGATGACATGATGGTCGATAGCGCACTGGTCGCTACGACAGTTACTGCATCATTGGCAGTGGCGCTGCTGTTGGGTATGTCGCGTCCGTATTGGGTGGCGGTGAGCTGTTTTACCATTATCACAGGCATGACGGTGCTGAGCATTTGGACCAAGCAATTACAGCGCGTGATCGGTACTTTTTTTGGCATGGCGGTGGCTTGGGGCTTGCTGCTATTTGATCTAAATCCTTGGCAAGTCGCCATTACCATGCTGCTATTGGTGGTGATTATTGAGACGCTGGTGGTGCGCAATTATGCCCTAGCGATTGCCTTTGTTACACCTTTGACCATCTTGATGGCAGAATACAGTAGCCAAGTCGTGCACACTGCCAATGCCGAGACATCGGTGATCATTGCCAGATTTTGGGATACTTTATTGGGCTGTGTGATCGGTTTGCTTGGCGGTATGATCATTCACAGTCGCCGCCTGCGCCCAAGTCTGCATCGATTTGACCAACGACTTGCGCGGATTTTTCGCATCAGCTAAGGCGATATACATCAAGCAGCTTTAGTTTAAGACTTTAAATTTACTAAGCCTTGCCAAAATATGCACAAAACTTCTGATAAGCTGGTTGAAATTTTGGCAAGCCATACCCACATATAGGCTATTGAATCCATACCCAAACAGCGGTATAATTCATTGTTTACCCCTTTTGCCACGACAAAAAGAGCACATCATGATCAACGAGACCACCACAGGCAGCGAAGATTACCCAGAATCATCATCACAGCTTGCAGAGCTGATTCGCCTTGGCAAAGAACAAGGCTACTTGACCTATGCCGAAGTCAATGACCAACTGCCCGACTCGGTGACCGAAAGCGACCAAATCGAAGACATCATTCAAATGCTGACCGATGTCGGCATTCAGGTCTTTGAAGTCGCCCCAGATGACGATGACATTTTGCTTGCCGATGGCGGCAGTGATGACGACATGGCGGCCGATGAAGCGGCGGCGGTATTGGCATCGGTTGAGACTGAACCGGGGCGTACCACCGATCCTGTGCGTATGTATATGCGCGAGATGGGCACGGTTGATCTGCTGACGCGCGAAGGTGAAATCGGTATCGCCAAGCGTATCGAAGAAGGCACACGCGAAGTGCAGTATATCATGGCATATTGGCCGGGTACTGTTAAGCTAGTCTTAGATGAATATCAACAAGTGCTTGATGGTGAGAAGAAAATTTCTGATGTCGTATCAGGCTTTTTGAGCCTAGAAGACACCGAATTTGAACTCAATGACGATGCAGAATTGGAGCTTGACACACCAAAAGCTGACGCACCTGAGATCGATGATCTGGACGATGACAGCGAAGATGATGACGGTGATGCACCAATGGATGCTGATGCTGATGATTCAAACCTTGACCCTGAAGAAGTGCGCACACGCTTTGAAGAGCTGCAAGCTTTGTATGACAAGACGCAAGCCGTACTTGAAAAACACGGTCGTGGTAGCAAACAGGCTAAAGCTGCCGAAGATGAGCTTGCTAACCGCTTTATGCTAATCAAGCTTAACAATCGCTTGTCAGATCAAGTGATGGAATTGATGCGCGAAGTCTATGAAGATGTCCGCGCGAACGAACGCCGCATCATGAAATTGGTGATTCGCCGTGGCAAGATGCCTTTAGAAGAATTTAAGAAAACTTTCCCAAGCAACGAAACCAATGTCGAGTGGCTTGCTCATCGTATTGATGGCAAACCTGCTTTTGCTGAGACCTTGGCAAAAATCGAAAAAGATGTCGTTGCCCTACAAGAAAAAATCCTAGCGCACGAACTTGCCCTAAAAATGGACATTCGTGACATGAAAGCTGTCGCACGCCAAATGGCAATCGGTGAAGCCAAAGCCCGCCGCGCCAAGAAGGATATGGTCGAAGCCAACTTGCGTCTAGTGATTAGCATTGCTAAAAAATACACCAACCGTGGTTTGCAGTTCCTTGACCTAATCCAAGAAGGCAACATCGGCTTGATGAAGGCGGTGGATAAGTTCGAATACCGTCGCGGTTATAAATTCTCAACCTATGCAACATGGTGGATTCGCCAAGCGATCACTCGATCGATTGCCGACCAAGCGCGCACCATCCGTATTCCTGTGCATATGATTGAGACCATCAATAAAATCAACCGCGTCAGCCGTCAGCTGCTACAGGAAATGGGTCGTGAGCCGACACCTGAAGAGTTGGGCGAACGCCTAGACATGGACGAAGCCAAAGTCCGTAAAGTGTTAAAAATCGCTAAAGAACCGATTTCGATGGAGACGCCGATCGGTGATGATGAAGATAGCCACTTGGGTGATTTTATCGAAGATAATACCATCTCAAGCCCGATTGAGAACGCGACCGCTGAAGGTTTGCGTGAAGCGACGCGCGAAGTGCTGGATAATCTGACCGAAAGAGAAGCTAAGGTACTAAAAATGCGCTTCGGTATCGATATGCCAAGCGATCACACGCTAGAAGAAGTCGGTAAGCAATTCGATGTTACGCGTGAGCGTATCCGTCAGATCGAAGCCAAAGCCCTGCGTAAGCTGCGCCATCCATCGCGCTCAGAGCATTTGCGTTCGTTCTTGGAAAATGATTAATTTTAGTTTGGCGAACTCTACAAGCTTGTCATTTTGGCAGGCTTGTTTTTTCTAAACAGTTTTTATCTTATCAGATAATCAATTTACAAATCAGATATTTTATGAAAATTTTACAATCTAAGCATTATAAACCGCGTCGCATCATCAGCGAGCGACACATTAACGGTGACTATCATCTACAGAGCCAAAGCATCGATGAACGCCTGAATGCGGACAATCACCCTTTTGAAGGCTTGATCGGCGCGATGATGGCATCGATTAATTTTCGTGGTGATGATATTGTCATCAAAAAAGAATTTTTAAAGGATTTTGTACAATGCACCGACTACAGCACCGCACATTATAATGGACAAACGGGCATTTTTTATGCAGGCGAGCTGTGCTATTATCACCCAGAGTATGAGTTTTTCTTATTACTCAATGAAGATTTGAGCAATGAATATGACAAGACCATCATCGAAGCAGGTTTTTATAGCGTGATTCGACTGGGCTATGACAACCAAAAAGCCGATAATCTTGCCAAAATTCGTGAATTTTTTGACCGTTATTTATCCAAATACACCTCACAAGATGCCAAGATTTCGCTGCTATTAAAAGAAGGTCAAGATTTGGTGTTTAAGACCCACAGCATCAAGCCACTGAGCCTTGATTTGAACACCATGTACAATGACGACTTTTTGCCCGTGCATCGCAAGATCAAAGATGAGCTAACTCAAAGCAACAAAGGCGTAGTGCTACTCCATGGCGTGGCAGGTTCAGGCAAGACCAACTATATCAAATGGCTGACCGCGCAAGTCCCTGATAAAAATTTCATCTTTGTGCCGAACAATCTGATCGGTGCGCTTGCCGAACCGCAGTTCATGAGTATGCTTATTGACAACAAAAACTCAGTACTGGTGCTTGAAGATTGCGAAAATTACATCGCTGAGCGCGTCGGTGGCGGCAACACTTCCGATGTGGTCTCAACCATTCTAAATATCGCCGATGGCATCTTATCCGATGTGCTTGAATGCCAATTTATCTGCACTTTCAATGCCGATCTCATGGACATTGACCACGCCCTATTGCGCCGCGGACGCTTGATCGCCGAGTATCAATTCACCACCTTGAGCGTGGAAAAAGCCAATCAGTATTTGGCATCACAAGGCAAAGACATTGTCGTGACAGAGCCAAAAACACTGGCGGAGATTACCAACATCAACGAAGTGCATTATCAAAGCGAGAAAAACAAAGGCAATTTTGGGTTTATTTCTTAGATACCGACTGGTTGGTTTTTTGTCAAGCTTAAGTCTCTCTTGAAATCAACCAACCAATCCCCATATACAGCTTAACAAACTATTATAAGGAATACATCCATGACAACACAAACCACACCACTACGCACCGAGATCCAAACGCCAGAATTGTGGAATTTTCCGATGGATTATCCAATGAGCATCATCGGACATGAAGGTCATCGTGAAGAACTTCTTAATGAAGTAAAACTGATTTTGGCGGAGATTTTCCCAGAATTTGATCACGCCACCATTCAAGTGCGCCCTTCTCGCACTGGTCGTTTTCACTCACTGCGCCTAAGTCTGTACCTGACTTCTGCCGATGAAGTGAATCGCCTATATACCGCACTGGATAACGCCAAAACCGTGCGTACTGTGGTATGACCCAATCCAAAGACTGCCTTTTGTGCAGTCTTTTTTCTTGTTTTAGCATAATAAACTGATACGGACATGACGCTCAAAACCCATCTGATCGGTGAATTTGACACCAGCCACAGCATTCCTGATAAACCTAAGAATAATTTAAGAATACTACATACTTCTGATTGGCATCTGGGTAAAATGCTATATAATCAAGCGCGCTATGATGAATTTGAAAAATTTTTAGCTTGGCTACACGATCAGATGAAAGCATTATCCGTCGATGTGCTGATTGTCGCCGGTGATATTTTTGACACCATGACACCAAGCAACCGCGCTGAGCATCTATATCATGAATTTCTTGCCAAGACTTATCGCGCTAATCTTAGTCATGTCATCATCGTTGCGGGCAATCATGACTCACCGACTAATCTACAAAAAACCAAGGATGTGCTTGGCGTGCTCAACACCCATGTCATCGGCACACCAAGCCATGATCCTTCCGATAATGTGATTGTACTTAATAATGATAAACAAGAACCTATCGCCATCATCATCGCTGTGCCCTATCTTCGTGATCGTGATGTGCGTAACAGTGGCGACAATCAAAGCGACATCGACCGCAATAAGCAGCTATTGGCAGGCGTTGCCAATCATTATGACACACTGACAAAAATTGCGAAAGAAAAACAACAACACATTAGCAAAACTTATCAAAAAGCCATCCCAATCATCGCCACAGGTCATCTATACACGGCAGGCTCTAGCCCATCATCTGATGATGATGGTATGCGCTCGTTACAAATCGGCACACTGGGACAAATCAACGGCACCATCTTTGATTCTGCCATCGACTATGTCGCTCTAGGGCATATTCATCGTGCGCAAATGGTCGCAAATCGTGAGAACATTCGTTATTGTGGCTCGCCGATTGCCATGGGCTTTGGTGAAATTGGTCGTGCCAAAGAATGCTTAGTGATTGATTTTCAAGAAAAAAATCATAAAATCGACTCACAAGCGTATCAGCTGCCCATCCCTGTATTTGAAAATCTTGCTCGTATTAGTGGCGATTTTGATGAAATCAGCGATGCGCTCAATCAGCTCAAATCCTTAGATGCTAATATTTATCTTGAGATCGAATATACTGGCAAGGCGCTATTGCCAAATCTAAAATCCGACATTGATAAGCTGATTGAAAATTCCCAATTAAGCGTACTTGCTACCAAAATCCCCAGAATTCGCAATCGTACGCTTAAGCAGACACAAGCACATATTAATTTAGAAACACTGAACGAAATGGATGTATTTGCTCAGCGATTGACAACTGCCGATCTGAGCGATATTGAGAAATCAGAGCTGACCGCTGCATATGCAGAAATCGTCAGACACATCCATGAAGAAGATGGGCAAAATACTTAAATATCCTTATTTGATAAGTTTTTATAAATAGTATGAAAATTCTAAAATTACGCTTTGAAAACATCAACTCACTCAAAGGCAAATGGGAAATTGACTTTGAAGACATGGCATTTGATGACAATGCCCTATTTGCCATCACGGGTGCGACAGGCGCGGGCAAAACCACCATCTTAGATGCCATCTGCCTTGCATTGTATGGTGAAACACCCCGCGTGAAAATCTCACCTAGCCAAAATGAGCTGATGAGTATCGGTACGGCATACTGCTCAAGTGAAGTTATTCTACAAACTGGTGGAAAAATCTACCGTGCGTTTTGGTCACAGCGGCGTGCCAATCAAAAAAGCGATGGCAAGCTACAAGCTGCCGTGCGCGAACTTGCTTTATTAAAATCCACTGATGACAATGAAGGTCAAATCCTACAAGAAAAAGCAAGCCTTGTCAAAGCCAAAATAGAAAAAATCCTAGGCATGACGCTTGAGCAGTTCACGCGCTCAGTAATGCTCGCTCAAGGGAATTTTGCAGCTTTTCTACAATCTGATGCCGAAAAACGCGGTGAAATTCTTGAGCAAATCACTGGCACGCAGATCTATGCCAGTATCGGGCAGGCAGTTTTTGAAAAGCACAAATCCCTGACCGCACATTTAAAAGAGCTGAATACCAAGCTTGGTGAAGTCAAGCTTTTGGATACTGATGCCTATGAATTATTATTAAGCGAAATCAATCAGTACAATCAACAAAAAACCACGCTTGAAAATGATCTAAAGGCTTGCAGTGAGCAATTAAGAGAATTTAAACAATATCAAGAATACATCAAAGAGGAAAAACATTGGCGGGATCAATATCAAAAAGCCCTGCAGGATGTGGCAGCCTTTGCTAACGAACAAAAAAAGCTGGATCTTGCCAAGAGTGCACAGTCACTTGAACCGCTGTATCAAAAATTTCAAGACCTGAACAACCAACAGCAGCAAAAAACTAATGAGCTAAACGCACTCAATGATAAGCTACCTTTATTAAAATCAACTTATCAATCTGCCAATAAAATCAAGGAAAATCTACAGGCATCTTTGCAAGAAAATATCACAGCATTCGATGAAATCAAGCCTGTTCTTGCGAAAGTGCGCAGCCTTGATCAGCAGCTTGTGGTGGATATAGCAAAACTAGACACCATCAAGCAAACCCATCAAGACAATTGCACTACTCTACAAAATACACAGCAAGCGCTCGCCAATATCCAACAAACCAAAACCGATACCCAAAATCAGCTCAATAATATTACAGAGCAGCTGAGTACATTTGACCATAATAATCATGAAAAAATTCTTAACACACTCACTCTTGGTCAAGAGCAATATCAGCGCGTACTAAGCGATACCGATGAGATTTATACACAGCAGCAATCCGCTCATGCCAATCTTATTCAGCTTCTTAATCAAAGAAATCAGCTGCGTGCAGATTTTAAACAAACCAAATTACTGCTTGAGAAGCATAAGCTTGATGCTGATAATTTGACTGAAAATATTGTAGATATACTTGACATTAAAGCTCAATATTCGGAGAATGCATGGGATTATCAAAGCCTATCTAATTATATCGATGATATTAAAAATACACACCGTCAAGCACAGCAGTCTGAGCAACAACTAACCGCCATAGCTCAGCTGTATCTGCAGCATGAGCCATTAAATGCTGAATTACAAGATTTACAAGTACAACTAACTCAAAATCAGCATGAGCTTAAGGCGTTAAGCACTGAGCTTAATGCCATCACCGCATCATATCTTGATGCTGAAAAACTGTATCATAGCCTAGTAGAGAATCATGAGCTTCATAAGCAAATCTTACATATGAAAGCGCATTTTGATGAGCTCAGCGATGGCGATCCTTGTCCTTTATGCGGTGCAACAGAACATCCCTACAAGTCTTTGCCAAATTATCTCGACGGCACACAAGCTCTGCAAGCAAAGCAAGCACTTGATGATCAGCAAGTAAAACTCAATGATATAGCGCAGCAAAAATTGTCACTTGAAAAGCAGCACTACGCCCTGCTGACCCTATTAAACAATAAGCAAAATAATGTAGATCAACTACGCAATAAGTCCAATCAACTGATGCATCAATTGAATCAATCATGGGCCACTTTACCACAATACTTGGTGCAAGACTTACCATATGATACAGTACCAAATCATTCACAGTTTGGTGAATTTCATCAGCAATATCAGCAGAAAATTGTGCAGCAAGCACAAATTATTGAGCAGGCAGATGCACAACTTCGCGAACTGTCACAAGCTCTTCACCATCAAGAAAAGCTACAAATTACTCACAATACTCAAATCCAAAGTGCTGAACAGCTGCAACTTGCCATTGTGCATGAATTACAAGGATTTTACCAATTACAATCCAAGCTTGACTCACATCTTAATTCTGCGGATTCTTTGCTGAAAAATTTTGGTGCACTATCGATATTCAAAGGTCAAGATTTATTAATTCAATTACAAAATTATTTGTCTAATACCAGTCATAATATTCAAACACAGCCCCATATCGACACCCAAGATACGAATGCCATTCGCTTACTGACCAGTGATGATTTACCTGCTATTTTTAAGCTTGATGACGGCTTAAGCCATCAGCTTGCCGATGTGCTCAATCAGACGCTTATGACACTACAAGAGCAGCAAAGCACTATTCACGCTTTACAAAACAAACATCAAGAACTTAATAATAAACTTATTAAAATCAATACCTTAGAACAAAATCAGCTTGAGCAAATCGCACGCTTAGAGCCTATCGTCAAGGCTCAATCTAATGAGATTGATACTCAAAGCCAAGCCATCAATGCACTAAAACAAGAACGCACAACGCTATTTGCAGAGCAATCAGTCGATGCAGTAGAAAGCGAATATCAAAAGAAAATCACCGAACTACGAGATGAGTTAAACAAACAAACCGAGCTTCAACAGCAGCTGGCACTGGATCAGCAAACTGCAATCAGCACCATCAATACCGTCACGACCTTACTTGATGAGATGATGCAAAATCTTGAGCAAGCCATGGCGGGTTTTGAACAGGCATTAAGTACATCGCCTTTTACATCACAGGCAGACTTTTTATTTGCTTTATTGGATACGCAAGAGCTAGAAACGCTACAAAATCGCTCAGATGAATTAAATAAAACCCTGCATAATTCTGAAAATTATTTACACAACATCGCTGACAAATTATCGCAGCTTAAGCAAAATAATCCTGATATTATTACACTATCTGCAGATGAATTAAGCGCCAAAGAACAAACCATCAGCGATCAGTTAGCACAATTAAATCAGCAAATTGGCAATCTTACCAACAAAAAACAGCAGGAAGATATCAATCGTAGTTATCAAGCTGATCTTATCAATCAGATCGAATTACACAATGAAAATACAGCCGTTTGGGCAAAGCTTGATGCGTTGATCGGCTCGGCAGATGGTAAGAAATATCGCAATTTTGTGCAAGGCTTGACACTGGATTTGGTGCTACATCATGCCAATCAAATCCTTGGCAAGATGACTGATCGCTATGTACTGATTCATGATGGCGAACACGCCAAAGCCCTTGAGATACTTGTCACCGACCTATATCAAGGCGATGCCATTCGCAGTAGTAAGAACCTATCAGGTGGTGAGACTTTCATCGTAAGCCTTGCACTGGCACTTGGATTATCTCAGATCAATAGCCAAAAAGTGCAAATTGAGTCGCTATTCTTAGACGAAGGCTTTGGTACACTCGATGAAGACGCATTAGAAATGGCACTCAATACTTTATTTGAACTTCAACAAAATGGCAAAAGCATCGGCATCATCAGCCATGTCGCAAGCCTAAAAGAACGCATAGAGACACAGATCATCATTGAAAAATCTGCCAATGGGGCAAGTGTTATTAAAGGTGCAGGTGTGAGTCGGTTGGGGTGAAGAATCATTCATCCCAACTTGCGATCAGACTTTCTATGTAAATATAACAACAAGCAATTCGACTGACCATATAGAAAACCACACCTTCTTCAGATGCGGTTTTTCTTAACAAGCAACAACAATCACAGCCCCGCTTTCAAGCTCGCTTCGATAAACTTATCCAAATCACCATCAAGCACCGCACCTGTGTTTGAAGTCTCAACACCAGTGCGCAAATCCTTGATGCGTGAATCATCCAGCACATACGAGCGAATCTGACTGCCCCAGCCGATGTCCGATTTGCTGTCTTCAAGTGCCTGCTGCTTTTCCATGCGTTTTTGCATTTCTAGTTCATACAGCTTGGCACGCAACATTTTCATCGCCGTGTCTTTGTTGGCGTGCTGTGAGCGTTCGTTCTGACACGCCACGACCACGCCCGTTGGTTGGTGAGTAATACGCACTGCAGAGTCTGTGGTATTGACATGCTGACCGCCTGCGCCGCTTGAGCGATAGGTATCGATACGCAGATCGGCAGGATTGATGTCGATTTCGACATTATCATCAATCTCAGGCGAGACAAACACCGCCGCAAACGAAGTATGGCGACCATTATTACTATCAAATGGCGACTTACGCACCAAACGATGCACGCCGATCTCGGTACGCAGCCAACCAAAGGCATAATCACCCTTGACATGGATCGTCGCAGACTTAATGCCCGCCACGCCACCTTCAGACACTTCCATCACATCTGCCTTAAAGCCGTGACTCTCGCACCAGCGCAGATACATACGCAGCAGCATCTGTGACCAGTCTTGTGCTTCTGTACCACCCGAGCCTGCTTGGATATCCAAATAGCAGTTATTGGCGTCCATCTCGCCGCTGAACATTCGCTTAAATTCCAAATCTTCCACTTTCGCGCGCGCCGCATCCAGCTCTGCTTGCACATCATCCAGTAAGCTTTCATCTTCAGCTTCCACCGCAAGCTCAAGCATTGCTGCCGCATCATCTAGGCTAACATCCAAGCCTTCGATCACGCCGATGATGCCATCAAGCACAGATTTTTCTTTGCTAATCTTGGTGGCAAGTTCAGGATTATTCCAAAGCTCAGGATTTTCAAGCTCCAGATTGACTTCTTCTAGGCGTTCTTTTTTGCCTTCGAAGTCAAAGATACCCCCGAAGTTCTTGACCGCGAGCGGCTAGGTCTTTGATTTGCTCTTGATAAACGGCGATTTCCATGATGACTCCAATAATGTATCAATTTAAAACAGGCTATTATAGCAATTTTGGCGACCATTTGCCATCATAAGGTACATGAAAGCTACAGCCAAACCACATTAAGCTTACATTGACCAATCGACGATTTGCCAGTCGTTATTTTGTGCGTGTTCTTTTAAAATCGCATCAGGTGTCACGCAAACTGCTTCATCAGCGAAACTTAACAATGGCAAGTCATTTTTTGAATCTGAATAGGCGATGAGCTTATCAAATGCCACGCCCTTGTCTGCATAAGCTTTGATCAAATTTTGTAGATGATAAATCTTACCATCTTTAAAATTCGGACGATCAGCGACTTTACCTGTATAGTGATTATCCACCACTTCAAGGCGCGTGGCTAAAGTATGCACACTATCCACCCCAAAAAGATTGGCAATCGGCACAACCACAAAATCATTGGTTGCGCTGATTACCACGACGACATCGCCATTATCTCGATGCTTTTTGATTTGCTCGATTGCCTTAGGTCGCATATTTGGCTTGATCCAAGTGTTTAGATATTCTTGACGATATACATCCAAATCCGCCATCTTCTGCGTATGCAAAAATGCCGCAACAAATTCATTATATTCCACCGCATCCAGCGTGCCAGCGATATAATCTTGATAAAATTTATCATTGGCATCGGCATAGACTTTGGCATCCACCAAGCCTTTTTCAACGATGAACTGCCCCCAACTGTGATCGCTATCGACATTGAGCATCGTCATGTCAAGATCAAATAAAGCAAGATTTGGCATAGGCTTATCCTTATCATAAAAATCACGCCATTATCGCCAATCTTAAGCTAAGTTGCAAGGTTTTGGGCGAATTTTAGGCACAAAAAAAGCAGCTGATGTGACTCGGCTGCTTTGATGTCTTATTGAAAATCAATCAATATTTATTAGCTTTGATCTGCGCTAGGATTTGCGCGATTTCATCATTAGCTTCTTGCTCGGTGCTTAAGTCACCTTGTGGGGTCAGATCATTCATCACCTGCGGCAATAGCTCGGCGATACCTTGGCAAACTTGATCTTGGCTTGCACCTGTTTGCGCGCACGCCGCTTGGATTTCACTCTCGCCAAACAGACGCTGAATATCACCTGCATCGATGCCATCATTATCGGTATCGATATTTACCCATGATTGCGCTTGGTTATTCATGCCGCTGCTGCTAAATTTACCCAAAACACCCGACAGGCCGCCATTTTTTTGGATAAAAGTCAGTACGATTGGCAATAGCGCAAGCAGTAGCGCGCTTTTATTCATGCCGCCTTGCGCGCCTTGATTGCCGCCGCCCAGCACACTAGCTAAGATACCGCCCAAATCGGTTGGGCTGGCATTGGTTTTTTGACCACCAAGCAGACCACCCAAGATCGCATCCAAGCCTTGTGCTTGTGGTGCTTGTGATGACTGACCGCCCAATACCGAACCAAGCACCCCGCCTAAAACGCCGCCCATGCCCTGATTAGACTGACCTTGACTCATCGCACCTGCCAAGCCGCCCAACAGACCACCCAAACCGCCTTGGGCTTGCTGCTGTGGCTGCTGTGATTGTGCGGCATTTTTGATGACTTCAGTAACGATGCTTTGTAATAGACTCATAAGATTTCCTTAATAAAATTACTCTACAATAATACAACGATACTATCTTAAACAAAGCCACCTGCCAGTTCTATGGCAATTGTGTAATGATTTGTGCGACATTGGAAAAAGTGGTTTTGGTAAAAAAACTCCATCAATGCTGATATTACTGAATTTGATTAATGAAACTGTTGCGTACAGGCGTATCGCATATGCCCTTGATTGTTCAGCCGGTATTCTTACCCACAAAACGAGACAGTACCACAAGTTGCCCAAAGGCTTGCGTGCTTAATTGATCGGCATAAATCACCACCGTAAGTGGCGTCTTAACAGGAATGACGACGAAAAATTTCAGCACAATCACCTGAGTTAATCCTAAATCCACCAAGCGACATTCATCAAAATACGCTTGATAAATCAATGGCTTATCGCGATTTTTATCCGCTTTATTCTGTGGCAGCTGCAACAGCCAAATGCCATCCAAATTATCAGCAACAATCTTAATAGGTATAGATGAGCGCACAGCCGCGTGCCACACGCTAGCACCGATACTGACGATAAATAAAATCAACCACTGCCACCACGCAAGCGATACGATGGCACAAATCAGCCACACAAGCCCCGCCACGCCAAGCCACATCAGCCAAGCATGGCGGCTGTTTACTAGGTGCAGATCAATCGCGATGGCTTTTTTGGCATTGGTAAAAGCTTGTGCGCCACCAGTCATTATTACTTATCCATGAACACCTTATAGCCAGCAACGCAGGTATTTGACACCACTATCAAGCACCGTGTTTCAGCTGCTTCATCTTAGCGATCAGCTCCGCCACCGCCGTCTCTGCAGGCTTAGCCTGATCCATAAAAAACAGCAGCAAATCGGGATCTTCATAGGTCAGCATAGTCTCAAATGCCGCTTGCTCATCGCTATCGGCAGTCAGATATGTAGTTTTGACATAAGGATCGATGTAGTAATCCAGCTCCTTAAGTCCGCGGCGCGCTTGATAAATAATACGGCGCTGATGATCGGTTGGTGTGATACTCATATAATTTTCCTTCAAGGTATTTATCGTAAAATTAACTTATCAAATAATATAACCACCTGGCGGTTTTTCAAGATCTTTGACAAGTTAAGATGGTGAGTAAGTATAGCAAATTTTTACACATTTGCATAAAACCGCCCAAATTTTACCCAACCAATCCTTTGCTTATATCCTTGATAACTGCAAGTTTTTTCACGATTATTTTTAAATATCGCCCTATTTATCATAAAAAATGATATAGACATAATAAATTCAAATGAAAACTAGATTTTTTATAAAAAAAAGTATAATATATCCGATGTCGTCAGTGCCTGCCCTGATTTTTGTATGAATTTTATACAAAATAATGCTAGCGCGCGACTTTGTACAGAGTGATGTTAGCGATAATAACAAGGACAAGCCAAGCGTTACTCAGTTTTGCCATTTTCCAAGCGTTTTGCTTGGTTTTTTAAAAGGATAAGCCATGTCAATGATCAGCTCCACCAGCCATTTGGCAAGCCCAAATGATTTTTCTGATAACTGCGGTTTTGGTTTGATTGCCCATGTCGAAGGGATGCCAAGCCACGACCTAGTCAAGACCGCCATTCATTCACTCAGCTGCATGACGCACCGTGGTGGTGTCGCTGCTGATGGCAAAACTGGTGACGGCTGCGGCCTGTTGATTGCTAAGCCTGAAGGGTTTTTTAAGGCGGTAGCCAAAGAATTGGGCTTTGAGTTATCTGAAAATTTCGCGGTCGGCACAGTGTTTGTTAATCTGGACAAAGACAAAGCTGCACACAGCATGAAAGTCTTTAATGACGCCATCATCGCTGAAGAGCTGAGCGTCGCTGGCTGGCGTGATGTGCCTGTCAATCTTGACATCGTCGGTGAAATCGCTCGCGAAAGCCTGCCTGATTTTAAGCAAATTTTCGTCAATGCGCCAAGCGATATGCCTGCTGAAGTGTTCAATCGCAAGCTGTTCGTCGCGCGCAAAAAAGCTGAGCTTGCCCTAACAGATGATGAGCTGTTCTATGTCACTGCGCTCAACTGCCAAACTGTGATCTATAAAGGTCTTGTGATGCCTGCCGATTTGCCAAATTTCTTCTTGGACTTACAAGATGAACGCTTGGCATCGCACATTGTCGTGTTCCACCAACGCTTCTCGACCAACACCCTGCCAAAATGGCCACTGGCTCAGCCGTTCCGCTACCTTGCGCACAATGGTGAATTGAACACCATCACAGGTAACCGCAACTGGTCTGTGGCACGCACACCAAAACTAAAAACCGACAAACTGCCAAGCCTACAGCAGCTTGCGCCACTGGTTAATACCACAGGTTCTGACTCATCTAGCCTTGATAATATGCTAGAAGTCTTGATGAATGGTGGCATGAGCCTATTCCACGCCATGAGCATTCTTGTGCCACCAGCGTGGCAAAATGTCGATAGCATGGACATGGATTTACGCGCGTTTTATGAATTTTATTCACAGCACATGGAAGCGTGGGACGGCCCTGCAGGTCTTGTAATCCAAGATGGTCGCTATGCAGTGTGTATGCTTGACCGCAACGGCTTGCGTCCATCTCGCTGGGTTACGACCAAGAATGGCTACATCACCGTTGCATCAGAAGTTGGTACTTGGGATTATGCCCCTGAAGATGTCACTGGCAAAGGTCGTATCGGCCCAGGTCAAATGCTGGTCATCGACACTCACAGCGGTCAGATCATGGACACCAAGACCATCGCAACCATCTTGAAAAAAGCCCATCCATATCGCAAATGGCTGCGCGAAAATGCCATGCGCATCCGTGATGTCGAAGCTATCGAAAAAGCACAAGCGGCTGATGTCAAAGACACTGACACCATCGCATCGCTACAAAAGATGTTCCACATCACCAGCGAAGAGCGCACCGAGATCATCCGCCCTGCCGCCGAAAACGCCCAAGAAGCGGTCGGCTCAATGGGTGACGACACCCCAATGGCAGTGCTGTCACGCCACATTCGCCATGTCGCTGACTTCTTCCGTCAGCAGTTCGCTCAAGTGACAAACCCACCGATCGACCCACTGCGCGAATCGATCGTGATGAGCTTGCAAACTTGCCTAGGTGCTGAGACAAACATCTTCACCCCGTCGGCAAAAGACGCACACCGTATCATCTTATCATCACCGATCCTATCGGCAAGCAAGATGGCGCAGCTAGAAGCCTTGCAAGATCCTGCGTTCTTAAGCCGTCGCATTGATCTTAATTATGATGAAAACTTAAGCCTAAAAGCTGCGATCGAAAATATCTGCGCTGATGTGAAAGCTGCGATCGAAAGTGGCTATACCTTGATCATCCTATCGGATAAAAACATCGCCAAAGGCAAAGTGCCAGCCAATGCGGTACTGGTCACAGGCGCGGTGCATCATTACCTAATCAAACAAGGTCTGCGCACCAATGCCAATATCGTCGTTGAGACTGGCTTTGTACGCGATCCACACCATGCAGCGGTACTGATTGGCTTTGGTGCAACCTGTATCTATCCATACCTTGCTTATGATGTGATTGATAATCTGGTGGCAACTGGCGAAATCGAAATCGACGCCATCACCGCGCGCGCCAATTTCCGTAAGAGCATTGATAAGGGCTTATTAAAAATCCTATCAAAAATGGGTATCTCAACCATTGCATCTTATCGCGGCGCACAGCTGTTTGAAGCTGTTGGTCTGTCAGAAGAAATCGTTGAGCTGTGCTTTGTTGGTGTGTCAAGCCGTATCAAGGGTGCGACTTTTGATGATCTTGCCAAAGACCAAGCCATCCTTGCCAAAAATGCCTTTAACCGTCGCACACCGATTGACAAAGGCGGCTTGATTAAGTTTGTCTTTGACAAAGAATATCACGCATTCAACCCTGATGTTGTGCGCGCACTACACGCTGCGGTGCGTTCGGGTGATTATAGCGAATACCAAAAATACGCCGACATCGTCAATAACCGCCCTGTCGCCACCATCCGTGACCTACTCGCACTGAAGACCGATGGTGAGATTAGCCTAGATGAAGTCGAAGGCATTGAGCATATCTTGCCACGCTTTGACTCAGCAGGGATGTCACTGGGTGCATTGTCACCAGAAGCACACGAATCAATCGCAATGGCAATGAATACCATCGGCGGTCGCTCAAACTCTGGTGAAGGCGGTGAAGACCCTGCGCGCTATGGCACTTTGAAAAACTCAAAAATCAAGCAAATCGCATCAGGTCGCTTCGGTGTAACCCCTGCATATCTGCGCAGTGCTGAAGTCCTACAGATCAAAATCGCTCAAGGTGCAAAACCAGGTGAAGGTGGTCAGCTACCGGGTGGTAAAGTCAATGGCTTGATCGCACGCCTACGCTACTCAGTACCGGGCGTGACACTGATTTCACCACCGCCACATCATGATATTTATTCGATTGAAGATTTGGCGCAGCTGATTTTTGATCTAAAACAAGTCAATCCAAATGCCCTAGTTTCAGTGAAACTGGTCTCTCGTCCTGGTGTGGGTACGATTGCCACAGGTGTTGCCAAGGCTTATGCAGACCTAATCACCATCTCAGGCTATGATGGCGGTACAGCGGCATCGCCATTGTCATCGATCCACTACGCAGGCTCGCCATGGGAGCTAGGCTTGGCTGAAGCACATCAGTCTCTGCGCGTCAATGGTCTGCGTGATAAAGTGCGCATCCAAACGGACGGCGGTCTAAAAACTGGCCTAGATGTGGTGAAAGCTGCCATCCTAGGCGCAGAAAGCTTCGGCTTTGGTACGGCACCAATGCTCGCTGTCGGCTGTAAATATCTGCGCATCTGCCACTTGAACAACTGCCCAACTGGTGTTGCCACACAGCGCATCGACTTGCGCGAAGAGCATTACATCGGCGAAGTAGATATGCTGATTAACTTCTTCAAATTCGTCGCTATGGAAACGCGCTACTGGATGGCGAAACTGGGCGTTCGCACGCTAGAAGAACTGGTCGGTCGCACTGATTTGTTAGAAATCCTAGAAGGTGAAACTAGCAAACAAAACCATCTAGATCTAACGCCGCTACTGTACAGCCACCCACGCGCCCAAGGTGCGCCGCACACTTGCCAAGTGGCGAACAATGAACCATTTGACAAAGGCGTACTGGCTGAACGCATGGTCAGCGATATGGCGATCAACATCAAAAAAGGCTACGGCGGCGAGTACAGCTACCGCATTAATAACTGCGATCGCTCAATCGGTGCGCGCATCTCAGGTGAGATCGCTGCCACTTGGGGCAACCTAGGCATGAGCGATAAGCCTATTAAGCTGCACTTAACAGGTACTGCAGGTCAGTCACTGGGTGTGTGGAACGCAGGCGGTCTGAACATCGAGCTTGAAGGTGATGCCAACGACTATGTCGGTAAAGGCATGGCAGGTGGCGAAATCGTCATCTACCCACCACGCACTGCCCACATCAAGACCAGCGAATCTGCCATCATCGGCAACACTTGTCTATATGGTGCAACTGGTGGTGCACTGTATGCAGCTGGTACTGCAGGTGAACGCTTCGCGGTGCGTAACTCGGGCAGCCATGCCGTCGTCGAAGGCGCAGGCGATCACTGCTGTGAATACATGACAGGCGGTGTGGTGACAGTACTGGGTCGCACAGGTCTGAACTTCGGTGCAGGTATGACAGGTGGCTTTGCTTATGTGCTTGATATGCAAGGTGATTTCTTCGACCGCTGCAACCACGAGCTGATCGACCTACATCGCATCTCAAGCGAGCAAACCGAAGAACATCGCATTTATTTGCGTAAAATCATCGAAACTCATGTCGAAAAAACAGGCAGCGTCTGGGGTCAGACCATCCTAAGCGACTTTGAACATTATGTTCGTAAGTTCTATTTGGTCAAGCCAAAAGCGGCAAACATCGCCACTTTGGTGAAATCAACCATGGCCGATCCACAATAATTGACTGTTTTTACTAATTTTTGATATGAATTTTGGGTGTTGATTGTTGGTGTGAAAGCATTTTGACATCATGGACAATTTCAAAATACGACTCAATCAGCGCCAAAGGAGATAACTAAATGACTGCTCGCTTACATAATGATTTTCAGTTCTTGGATACGCCACGTACCGATCCAAGCAAAAAATCCATCGAATCTCGTAAAACTAAGTTTATCGAGATTTACAAACCATTTGACCAAAAATCAGCCACCGAGCAAGCGCACCGCTGCCTTGAGTGCGGCAACCCGTATTGCGAATGGAAATGCCCTGTACATAACTACATTCCAAACTGGCTAAAGCTTGCCACTGAAGGCTTGATCGAGCAAGCTGCCGAGCTGTGCCACACCACCAACACCCTGCCCGAAGTCTGTGGTCGCGTCTGCCCACAAGACCGCCTGTGTGAAGGCGCGTGTACGCTGAACGACGGCTATGGCGCGGTGACGATCGGTAATATCGAAAAATACATCAACGACACCGCCTTTGAGCGCGGCTGGCGACCAAATATGAGCAATGTCGTCTGGACGGACAAGCGCGTCGCAGTCATCGGCGCAGGTCCTGCAGGTCTTGGCTGTGCGGATATCTTGGTGCGTAATGGCGTGCGTCCCGTGGTGTTTGACAAACGCCCTGAAATCGGCGGTCTTTTGACTTTCGGTATTCCAGAATTTAAGATGGAAAAAGAAGTGATGATGCGCCGTCGTGAGATTTTCACCGACATGGGCATCGAGTTTCGCCTAAATACCGAAGTTGGCAAAGACATCACTATTGAAGAAATCTTAACTGAGTTTGACGCTGTATTTATGGGTATGGGTACTTATACCTATATGCGCGGCGGCTTTGCAGGTGAAGATTTGGACGGTGTGTATGACGCACTGGATTTCTTGATTGGTAATGTCAATCACTGCCACGGCTGGCAAAGTGATGCTGAGCCGTACATCGATATGAATGGCAAACGCGTTGTGGTATTGGGCGGTGGTGATACCGCGATGGACTGCAACCGTACAAGCATCCGCCAACAAGCTGCATCGGTCACTTGCGCCTACCGCCGCGATGAAGACAGTATGCCGGGCTCTAAGCGTGAAGTCACCAACGCACGCGAAGAAGGCGTGAATTTCCTATTCAATCGCCAACCTGTCGAGATCGTCGGCGAAAATGGCAAAGTCACGGGCGTCAAAGTCGTCACCACCACGCTTGGCGAGCCTGATGCCAATGGTCGCAGAAGCGCGGTGATCGTCGAAGGCTCAGAAGAGATCTTGCCTGCTGATGCAGTGGTCTTGGCATTCGGTTTTCGCCCAAGCCCTGCCGATTGGTTCGGCACCCAAGGCATCGAGATGCACGCCGATGGCCGCGTGATCGCTGCTGAGAAGCAAACCTACAAATTCCAAACCAGCAACCCAAAAATCTTCGCTGGTGGTGATATGGTGCGCGGCTCAGACCTTGTTGTGACTGCGATTTGGGAAGGTCGCGAAGCCGCCAAAGGCATCTTGGATTATCTGGAAGTCTAAGATAATCTGACAAGCCAAAAAATAAGCATATCGATGAGTGTCGGTATGCTTATTTTTTTGAACATCTGTAGGTGTTTGGCGGATTAAGTGTGTGGGATGCACACTGTGCACCCTTGGTTTAAATTGTCTTTTTTTATGGTGTGTGTATATGCCCAACTGGCTTCAAAGAAATCTTCATTATCAGCCATTGATCGCAAGTGACGACATGATGATAATACAAATCCAAACTTTTGTTCAGATAAATTCAATAATATTAGCCAATATTTTGACATTGCCATGTATTTATTAAGCCATCACGCCATCGCAAGTCTTGCTGCAAATCCCAAGAAAATCAGCCCTGCACCTGCTTGACCTAGGCGATTGAGCCAAGCAAACTGATTTAGCTTTTGACCTATCAAGCCTGAACATTTGGTTAAAATCAGTAAAAACATCAAGCTACAACATTGAAAAATCATACCCAACACCAACAAAATGATCATTGGGCTGGTCGTATCTGTCGCCACAAACTGAATCATCACCGCAGGGAAAAACACCAGGCCTTTGGGGTTTAATAGTGCGATGAGCAGCGATTTTTTAAATAGCGTGATTGGGCGTACTGATGTGTGTGTCTGTATCGCTTTGGCTGCATCAGTGGTTGGGTTTGGCGTAGGATTGGTGTGGCCTGTATGCTGAGACTTTGGCTTTTGGCACTTTAGCAGGTTTATCAAAAGACGAGCGCCCAAATAAGTCAAATACACCGCCCCTGCCATCTTGATCGCACCGAATAAAAATGGATAACGGCTAAGTAGCGCCCCTGCACCCAATGCCGATGCCACAATCAGCGTACCATTGCCCAAAAAAGTCCCCATGATGGCAAATCTCGCCTTGGCAAAACCATGTGTCAACGCCGTGCCAAAACAAAACATCGAGTTTGGCCCTGGTAAAGCAATCAACACCGACACCGTCAATACATAAGCCATCAAATCCGTGATACCAAACATCTGTCACTCCCCATCTAAATAAATAAGATGCAGGTAGTGTACAAGCTTTATTTTTATAGGTAAAATATATTTAAAAGCTATCATCCATAGGCAAAAACTATGTTTAACTTTCGGCTCATTCGCCATCTATACCTATTCACCATCGTCGCCCAAGAAGGCAGCATCGGTCGTGCTGCTGAGCGACTGGGTATGTCGCAGCCGCCATTGACTGAGCATATCAAGACGCTTGAGAGCAATCTTGGCACTGTGCTATTTCACCGATCCAAATCAGGCGTGCAGCTGACCAGTACAGGTCAGCGGATATTGCCCAAAGCACAGCTGTTCGTGCAGCAGATGATGACGCTACAACAAGAAATCGATGACGTGCTAAAAGGCGTCAATCACACCATCCGTGTCGGTGCGATTACCCAGTCGATGACACAGATGCTCCCACGGCTCATGGATGAATTTGGCAAACGCTATCCCGACACCAAAATTATCGTCCAAGAGATCAATAGCGCAGGGGCAACCGCCCTACTTGCTGATGGTCACATCGATGTGGCACTGGTGCGCGCACCGCTTGATGGTCATCAAGCTGTCGGGATTCGTAGCATCCCCATCAAAAATGACACACTGTGTGCCGTCCTACCAAAATCCCATCCGCTCGCCAAGGCAGATACACTTAAGCTATCGACACTGGCACAAGAAAGCTTTGTAATGCATAAGCGTTCTGTCAGTCCAAAATCCTTTGATGAAGTCATCGGTGCGTGTAAATCCGTCGGCTTTGAGCCAAAAATCTATGCCGAAACCACATCAGCCGTCGCCCAAATCGCCATGGTCAGCTGTAGTGAGCTTGTGGCACTCGTGCCTGAAAGCTTGGCAAATTTTGCTGGTGATAGTGGCTTTATCCCCCTGACCGATGATGATGGCAAGCCAATTATCATCACCGCCATCGTTCTACTGTCACGACAGGATGATCATGCGACAGAGTATTTCTGTCAGCATATTCTTGAGTGTGGCTTATCAAGTGACTGATACTACATGATGTATTTACAACAAAAAAACACCGCCACATAAGTGAACCGCACCCCAAAAGTTAGACAACCTTTGGGGTGTTTTTATGACCAAATACACAATTGACTTTAAACTTGAAGTCATTGATCATTATTTAACAGGACATAGTTACCACAACACAGCCAACTCTTTTGGTATTAAACGCTCTATTGTCCAAAACTGGGTGAGACTCTACCAAACTCATGGTGTTGATGGTATTCGTATCAGAAAGAGCAAAGCTAGTTATTCACCAGAATTCAAACACACTGCAGTATTACAACTACTTGCTGGTAAATCCATACGCACTTTGGCGATTGAATTAAATATCAGCAACCCAAGTGTGCTGTTTCAATGGTTAAAAGCCTATCAAAATCATGGTATCATAGGACTGACTCCCAAACCCAAAGGTAGAAAATCTGTGCCTAAAACCAGCAAAGCAAAGCAAACATCCAAACTTGATGAACAAAAGACCCATGCTGAATTGATTGCTGAACTGCAGTACTTACGCATGGAGAATGACATCTTAAAAAAGTTAGAAGCCTTGGAGCGTCAGCAAAGAAAAAGCAAATCATCATCAATAAAATCACAGTGATTGACGAGCTAAGGCAGATTTATCCATTAAAACAATTACTGACTTATCTTGGTGTTGCCAAAGCAACCTTTTATTATCACTTAAAGCAATTCAAGCAAAAGGATAAACATCAAGACATCAAAGATGCAATCAAAAAGATATATCACACCCATCAAGGCAGGTATGGGTATCGCAGAATCACCCTTGCCTTAAAACAGTTAGGCTTTGTCATCAATCATAAAAAAGTGTGGCGACTGATGAGCCAAATGGGACTGAAAGCACGGATTCGCTCTAAACGCAGATTTAGTGCTTATCAGGGTAAGGTGGGTAAAATCGCTGATAATGTACTCAAGCGTGATTTTAAAGCAGATCGACCCAACCAAAAATGGGCGACTGATGTCACTGAGTTTAAAGTGTTGGATAAACAAGGTAATGTCAAAAAGCTTTACTTGTCTCCCATCATGGATTTGTTTAATGGAGAAATTGTTAGCTATTGCATGAAAGACAAACCCATTTATCAATTGGTCGATGAGATGTTAAAAGATGCTTTGGGCAAGCTTAAAGCAGATGAAGCACCAATATTGCATTCAGATCAAGGCTGGCACTACCAAATGCAAAATTATCAACAAACCTTAAAAGACAACAACATCATTCAAAGTATGTCAAGAAAGGGTAATTGCTTGGATAATGCGGTGATAGAAAGCTTCTTTGGCACATTAAAAGAAGAAATCTTCTTTCATGACAAACATCAAAGAAGATTTACCTCCATTGATGAGCTTAAACAAGCGATTGATGAGTACATCCATTACTACAATCATGATAGAATAAAGAGTAAACTAAAAGGACTAAGTCCTGTAAAATACAGGCGCTTAGTCCTTGACCAAACCACTTAATTTAAACCTAGTCCTTAATCTTAACTTTGTCTAAGATTTGGGGGTCGGTTCAAAGTAGCGGTGTTTTCACATCACAAATGTAGTCATTTGTGTGTTTGCTTGGTGATTATTTGCGAATCACTGGTGCAGTTTCGCCTGGATTTAGGATACCTGAGCCATCGACATCAACGGTTACACGGCGGTTAGGCTGTAGGCAGTCGATCAGTTGTGGGCGTGGTAGTTTCATATCACAGGCTTTGATTTGTTCAGTTTCACCAGCACCGTATGAACGGATTAGGTTCGCTGGGATGCCTTGGCTGACTAGGTAGTTAACGACAGTCTTAGCACGGTTTTGTGATAGGCGTTGGTTGTACGCATCAGTACCTAGTAGGTCAGTATGACCAGTAACGACCAGACCATTTAGTTGGTCGAAAGTCTTCAGACGAGCTGCTAGCTCATCTAGGTCACGACGACCTGCTGGTAGCATATCGTTTAGAGTGTGCTTGTCAAAGGCAAACAGAGCGTCAGCATTTAGCGTGTAGCGTTGTAGGCTTGGTGCTTTTGGTGCTGGTGCAACTGGTGCAGGCACTTCTTTTACAATGACTTCTGGCGCTGGTTGTGCTGGTGGGCAAGCACCATCCACAGGATCTACTGGGTTCCAGTAGAAGGTACGGGTGAACTTGTCTTTATCAAATAAGACTTTGAATTGGCAAGTGGTCACATCATCGGTACCCACACCTGGGGTATGGAAGTGGAATAGGTAGTTCCACTCGCGTGGACGCCATACTTCATCATAGTGTGGACGGCCAAGTAGTTGGTATAGTTGGTCTTTGGTCATGCCAGCTTTGACTTCTTTTAGGCTAGCAAGATTTGGGAAAGTACCACGGTTTTTGTCAAAGGTGACAGAGTCCCAACGAGGCCATACTGGGTTATCAGTTGTACCTTCAGCGGTGACTTTGGTTGGAGTAGTACCACAAGCAGTCATGGCAGCAGCTAGGGCTGATACTGCTAGGGCTTTGTAGATGGTTTTCATGGTTAAGTCCTTATGATAAGTAAATTAGGAAAAACCACCCCATCGTGTGATGGGGAGGTTTTGTGGGTTTGGTGGTAGATTACCACTGCCAGCCCATACCAGTACCGATGGTGAAGTCACCTTGGGTGTTGGCGCTACCTGACATCTTGAAGATCAAGCGTTCGTTGTCGCTTGCACTTGAGAAGCCAACAGCAACTGCACTTTCACCTTTGTGATGACCTAGACCTACACCTAGCAAGTTCGCACCTGGACGGGTAACTTGTGGGATGTTGATCATCGCAGCAGAACCTGCGATGCCTGCACGGCTCTCATCTTCTAGGTCGTCGATACGGTTATTGACACCACCGATCTACTGATTGAACACATCTTGCAATGCATATAGCTGGCTACCATTGATCACATCTGTAGATGATGGACTGATCGCACCATTGGCGACATTGGTGATTTGGTTACCACCGACGCTTAGAGCTGGTACAGCTGTATCATCGATTTTTTGACCTGCAGAGTTATAGTTACCACCTGCGACTGTGGTTAGTGCTGTATTGCCTGCAGTACCTTGAACATTTACTGTATTGGCATTAACCGTTGGTGCTGTGACAGATTTTTCAATCTTCACATCTGGCGCCATATTATTGACAACATCGTTGTTATCTGCAGATTTGGTGATATTGATGTTGCCATCAGTATTGTTCATATCTACAGTTTCACCTGGGTTTACAACTGAACCATTTGCACCTTCTGCGGTTAGTGTGAAGCCTGATTTATTGATCGCATCGGCGACATTTTGAGCAGTAGCGACCTGATTACCTGCTTTATCAAAGTAGTATAAATCCAAAATACTGCTCATGCAAAACACTTGTTGCTTGAGCAGTTTTTCTATAATGATTAATTAATCAATCTATTAGTAGATTGCATAAATAAAAACAGCGCCCACACTGTGAACGCTGTTTTTGTTGGTGTTTGCTAATCAGTCAGCAATTACCATTCCCAGCCCATACCGACACCAGCACCGAATTTGTTTTCGGTATTGGCATCAACATTTGCCTTGAATGTCAAGCGACCGTTGTCACTAAGGCTACTGAAGCCAACGGCAACTGCGCCTTTGTCCCCATATGAGCCTAGACCCACAGCTAGCATTGATGAGCCTGGACGATGGACTTGTGGCAATGCAGCAATCGCACGGGCACCAGCCATGCCAGCATCTAGATCATCTTCAAGATCGTTAATGCGGTTGTTGATGTTGGTCACAGCACCTTGTAGCTGATTCACATTCACCGCATCTGTACCTTTGACACCTGGTGCGACATTGGTGATGCGGCTTGGTGAAGTTTCGGTGCCTACGCTTAGCTCATTCACGCCATCTTCGGCAGTGCCACCCGTCATGGTGACAGGACCGACATTCACGGTGTTCGCAGTGACAGAATTAACCGTAATATCTTTGGCAAGATCAACAGTAAACTCTTTACCGCCTGTGGCGTTGGTCTTGTCATCTTTGACGACAACATTGGTGCTACCTGCGACGACGGTCTCACGAACCTTGTTCGCTTCACCTGCCACAGAGACCAGCTTACCGTCTTTGATGGTGATGGTGTCGCCATCAACCGCCACATCCAACTCATAGTTAGTTACACCAGTCGTTGCGTTGGTGGTTGAATTGACAGTGATTGGTGAGCCATCAGCTGCTGTTACCGTACTCTTCTCAGCATTGACCGTGTAGATCGTTTGACCTGCTGAGCCTGTTTCTGAAGTGACATTGACATTATTACCAGCTTTGACTTCAGTCTTAGCGGCATTTAGCTGTTGTACATTCACTGCATCAGTTGGTTTGGTACCATTGGCAACGCCAGTGATCGTTGAGCCACCGACATTAACAACCTTATCACCAAGTGCAATTGTCGTATTGCCATTAGAGATAGAAGTAATGTTAGTCAAATCACCTGCAACATTCACCTTGTATGGGTCTGCTGCCGAACCTGCGCCTGTCACAACGGTATTTGTGCCGTTTGCTAGTACAGTTTTTGGCAGATTGCTTGTATTAACTGCTAGGCTACCGTTGCCATCTACGATGATGGTGCTGCCATCAGTCTTCACATCGAAGGTGATATTCGTGCCATTTGCACGGGCAACCGTACCATTACCATTGACATAGTTTACAGCGTCGCCAAAGCTTACTTGATCAACTTCTGTACCATTAACTTTGGTTGTCCAATAGCCTTGGTTGATAGTTTTAGTGATATCACCGATAGTGGCAATATCAGTCGCATTTGAACCGCTAGCAATACCAATTGTACCGTTTGAGTTCACAGTCGTGTTACCAGTCACAACCTCTAGCGCGCCAGTTGTTGCATTCGACTTAATAGTTGTGCCATCGGTCTTGACAGACAGATCATAGATTGTTTGACCTTCAGTACCTGTGGTGGTGTTCACAGTCACTGTCTTGTCTTTCGAAGTTACTTCAGTCTTAGCCGCTGCAACGCTTGAGTTCAACTGATCTAGGTTAACCGCATCTGTACCATTGGTGCCTGTGGCAACATTGGTAACTGTATTGCCACCCATATTCACTGTACCACCTGGGTTTACAGTAAAGTTATTGGTTGTGATGTTGTTGAACGATACATTATCAGCAGTCTTATAAGTGATGTTTGCACCGTCACGAACCACTTCTAGGTTGGTACCTGCTTTGAATGTCACAGTCTCACTTGGGTTGATTAGCTCAGTACCTGCTGTGCCGTCTGCTGCTAGTTTCCAACCAGATTGGTTGATAGTGTTTATCACATCAACAGCAGTGACCAGCTTATTAGCATCGGTTTTGCCATCAACAGGGATTAGCTCAGCCTTACCATCAGTGTTTGCTTTGATTGGTTGAGAAATCGCAGTTGTATTGACTTCATAAGATACATTTACTGTACCAGAACCATCTTTAGCAACATTCGCTATCGTGGTTGTACCATTGACATAGTTAACTTTATCACCTGGATTGATTGTCTCCACTGTACCATTGGTTAGTGTCGTCTGCCAGCCAGAGTTGTTAATTGCATTAGCAACTGTGGTTTGGTTAACTAGGCTTGAACCAGTCTCACCTGTTGGTACAGAAACGGTACCGTTGTTATTGTTAGTTAAGCCACCAGTGACTACAGTTAGATTGCCATCAGTGCCAACTTTAACGGTTGTACCATCAGTGTTGATGTTGTAAGTGACATTGGTGCCATCTACGACTGCTGTCGTACCTGTACCGTTGTTGAAGCTTACAGTTTGGTTGCCAACGGTGGTTGCAGTTGCAGCATCGTTGTTACCAGTGATTTTCCAAGCATTAGCTGCTGTAGAAGCATTCAACTGATCTAGGTTAACTGCATCTGTACCATTGGTGCCTGGAGCAACATTGGTGATGGTGGTGTTACCTGCATCGATGCCATCGTTAGTGATGGTGACAGGACCTACAGTTAGGTTTGATGCAGTGATGTTGTTGAAGGTCACATCATCAGCGGTTGAGTAAGTGTAAGTTACATTACCGTCAACGACTTTTTGTTCAACTTTCAGGTTAGTGCCTGCTTCGAAGTTCACTGCTTTACCTGCTGTAATCTTCGTATCAGCTGCTGTACCTGTGGTGTTACCACCTGCGTTAGTTGAGTTGGTGAACCAGCCTACACTGTTGATTGTATCAACCAAATCACCGATAGTAGCGACATCAGTTGCATTACTACCTGATGAAACTTTTGCTGTACCGTTTGTCGCTGCTTCTGTACCACCAGTGATGATATTGATCTCTGGCGCACCTGTAGTGCTGTTGACAGTCGAATTAAATACCGTGCTATTAAATGTCGGTACGATCGCAGTAATTTGGCTACCAGTCACATACTGTGCATCAACAGTTTGACCTTTACCATCTTGTTGAGTGTTGTAAGTTACCACACCTGTTACAGGATCGGTTACTTGATAAACAGTCGCACCTGTCGCTGTGGTATAAGTGATTTGCGTGGTTTTACCATCTGCATTCACGTTATAAGTCACATTGGTACCATCTACAACTGCTGTTGTTGCTGCACCATTGTTGAAGCTAACAGTTTGGTTACCAACGGTGGTTGCAGCTGCATCATCGTTGTTACCAGTGATTTTCCAAGCATTAGCTGCTGTAGAAGCATTTAGCTGACTTAGGTTAACTGCATCGTTTGGATTGGTGCCGTTAGCAACGTTAGTGATGGTATTACCACCCATATTCACTGTACCACCTGGGTTTACAGTGAAATTATTGGTTGTGATGTTGTTGAAAGTCACATCATCAGCGGTTGCATAGGTAAATTCATTGCCTACACGTTTAACGGTTAGGTTCTTACCTGCGCTGTAAGTGATTTCTTCACCTGGGTTGATTAAGGTTGAGCTTGCATCATCACCAGCAGCTTTGTTACCGCCTGATGTGACGTTAAAGCCGATGTTGTTGATGGTTTCAACCAAATCACCGATAGTAGCGACATCCGTTGCATTGCTACCTGATGAAACTTTTGCTGTACCGTTTGTCGCTGCTTCTGTACCACCAGTGACTACGGTTAGAGCGTTGTTATCACCCACTTTAACAGTTGTACCATCAGTCTTGATGTCAAATGATACGCCACCTGCTGTGGTGTTTACAGTAGTGCCTGCACCGTTATTGGTGATGACATCAGCTTTTAGTGTGCCGTCAGTTACAGTCATGTTAACGGTTGCCGTGTCTTCTACAGCGATGATGGCATTATCAAGCTTGTTGATGGCTTCTGCTGATAGACCTACTTTGTAGTCAGTGACTGTTGCATTACCTACTTCTGTTGTGCCATTGGCAGCGACAGTTAGGTATTTAGATGATGCATCATCTACCGATGCTGATGCAGAAGTATCTACTGCATTGATTGTGTAGTCTGTACCACCAGTCGTTTGATTGACTGCAGAAGTTACATTGGTGTTTTTACCTTCTAGGACAGTGACTTTAGTTGCGTTTAGCTGATTAAGGTTTACTGCATCTGTACCATTGGTGCCTGGAGCAACATTGGTGATGGTGTTACCACCCATGTTCACCACTGAATTTGGTGTAACAGTGAAATTGCTCACTGTGGTGTTACCCGTTGCAGTTAGGTTTGATGTAGTCACGTTGTTGAAAGTGACATCATCAGCGGTTGCATAGGTGAAGTTGTTGCCTTCACGCTTAACGGTTAGGTTCTTACCTGCACTGTAAGTGATTTCTTCACCAGGGTTGATCAAGGTTGAGCTTGCATCATCGCCAGCAGCTTTGTTACCGCCTGATGTGACGTTAAAGCCGATGTTGTTGATGGTTTCAACCAAATCACCGATAGTAGCGACATCAGTTGCATTACTACCTGATGAAACTTTTGCTGTACCGCTTGTTGTTGCTTCTGTACCGCCAGTGATGATATTGATCTCTGGCGCACCTGTAGTGCTGTTGACAGTCGAATTAAATACCGTGCTATTAAATGTCGGTACGATCGCAGTAATTTGGCTACCAGTCACATACTGTGCATCAACAGTTTGACCTTTACCATCTTGTTGAGTGTTGTAAGTTACCACACCTGTTACAGGATCGGTTACTTGATAAACAGTCGCACCTGTCGCTGTGGTATAAGTGATTTGCGTGGTTTTACCATCTGCATTCACGTTATAAGTCACATTGGTACCATCTACAACTGCTGTTGTTGCTGCACCATTGTTGAAGCTAACAGTTTGGTTACCAACGGTGGTTGCAGCTGCATCATCGTTGTTACCAGTGATTTTCCAAGCATTAGCTGCTGTAGAAGCATTTAGCTGACTTAGGTTAACTGCATCGTTTGGATTGGTGCCGTTAGCAACGTTAGTGATGGTATTACCACCCATATTCACTGTACCACCTGGGTTTACAGTGAAATTATTGGTTGTGATGTTGTTGAAAGTCACATCATCAGCGGTTGCATAGGTAAATTCATTGCCTACACGTTTAACGGTTAGGTTCTTACCTGCGCTGTAAGTGATTTCTTCACCTGGGTTGATTAAGGTTGAGCTTGCATCATCACCAGCAGCTTTGTTACCGCCTGATGTGACATTGAAGCCTATTGCGTTAACCGCTGCGATTACATCACCTACTGTCGCTACACCGTCTGTCGTACCAGCAGTATTTAGAGCGCCTTCTGTTGTTGCACCATTGAAAGTACCTTTGGTGACATTCACAACAAAGTCATTACCGCCTGTTGAATTTTTGGTGGCATTGGTAGTGACTGTAACAAGGGCAGGTGTGCCTGTAGAAACAGTTTCTTCTTTAGCGATTTGATCTTTGGTTGCTTGATCAAGATCTAAGCTATAAGTTGTGGTTTCTGTACCGTTCGCATTGGTTGTTGTGGTTGGTGTTACAGTAATATTAGAGCCTGTTGCTGGTGAAACAACTGTCTTATCTGCATGAACAGTGTAGTCCGTGCCACCTGTCGTTGCATTTGGTGCAGAAGTAACCGCAGTGTTATCCCCTGCCAATACCGCTACTTTAGTTGCGTTTAGCTGTTGTAGGTTAACTGCATCTGTTGCATTCGTACCATTTGCTACATTGGTAACGGTGTTGCCACCCATGTTCACTGTACCACCTTGGTTTACAGTGAAGTTATTGGTTGTCACATTGTTGAACGTCACATTGTCTGATGTTGCGATATTTAGGGTATCGCCCTCACCACTGATTGCAATGTTTTTACCTGCGTTGATGTTTAACTTATCTCCTGCACTGATCTTAGATGTATCAGTTACTTTGTAAGTATTTTCACCACCTGCAGCCACTGAGTTTACAGACCAAGACACATTGTTAATAGTATTAACCACATCGCCTAGGTTTGCTACCTCATCCGCATCAGTTGTGATTGCTTTGCCATCACCACCCACTGTTGATGTACCTGTGTTGACTGTTAAGTCTTTAGCACCATTTGTACCATCAGTGATACTGATAGAGTTATCGCTTGAGACCAGGTTCACATCATAAGTGATGTCTTGGCCTGAGATACGTGCAGTTGTGCCTTTGCCGTCAACAAAGTTGATGTCATCACCAAAGCCTACTTGCTCAACTTGAGTGCCGTTAACTTTTGTGGTTAAGAAGCCTTTATTTACTGCATCTACAACATCTTTAACTGTTGCTACGCCTGTATTACCTTCGGCCAACTCACCCGTCGAGGTTGGATTATTGAATGTACCCTTAGTTACATTCACCACAAAGTCATTACCACCCGTTGCATTTTTCGTTGCATTGGTCGTTACTGTTACTAAATCAGGGGTACCTGTAGAAACAGTTTCTTCTTTAGCGATTTGATCTTGTGTCGCTTTATCTAGAGCAACATTGTAAGTGGTGACGTTGTTTGCACTATCTCCCCCTGATGTACTAACAGTTAGACCTGTACCAGTGGTGACGACAGTTTTTTCTGCGTCAATCTTATAGGTCTTGCCATCAGCCGATGGTTTTTCGGTGACATAGGTGTTATTACCAGCCACGACAGATACACGCGTTGCATTCAGCTGTGATAGATTCACTGCATCATTTGGTTCGGTGCCGTTAGCAACATTGGTAATTCTTGTCGCTGATCCATCCGCTTTTCCGACTTTGATGTTAGAGCCATCATTGGTGATTTTTGGACCTGTATTGCTACCAAACTGTACGCTATCAAAGATTGGGTTCGTTGCGATTTGGATTTGGATACCTTGGTTGTCCACAACAGTTTGAACATTACGCGCACTATATGTGCTGTCTGTTGCAGCATCTGTATTACGAGAAAGGCCTTTACTTGTAGTAGCGCCTTGGATGTTAATGGTATCGCCTAAAATACGCTCCAAGCCATTTTCACCGATATAAGACATAGTTGTATTTGCCGTGTCTTTATTGCTATTAGCGGTAAATCTTATTGGCTTAGATGCCTGATCTGCGACAGCGTATAACTGTGAGCCGTTGATTGCATCTGTTGAAGTCTTAGAGATTTCACCTGCAGCGACGTTTTGGATACGACGCTCCATACCTCCTGCACCCACCGTTACAGCACCCTTGGCTTCTGCACCAGCAAATTCAGTAGGGCCATACATGACGTATGAACCATAGGTTACCCCATTAATTTTTGCCGTATTTACCCGGCCAGTTGCACCTGCGGTTGTTTGCGATAAGTCACCAACATTACCCCATTCACGACCTTGGTCCTTATCCAGCGTTTCTAGTGTGCCACGACCATACTGATCTACCGAACCACGTCCACCCGTCACTTCTGATTCATAACCCAAATAAACTGAATTAGCAACTGTGCCTGCCCCATTTGCACCAGTGCCAATACGGTTGATACCACTACCTAGTACAAAGGTATTCTCCGTCGTAATGGTGTTGTTATTACCAATCGCATACGAGCCATCTGCATCGGCATTTAGGTATGATGGATCACCGAATGCACCTGCGTTCTCAGCCTCTACCACATGACCTGTACCGATAGCGATTGAGTTTGTTGCTGTAGCTTTTGAGAGATAACCGATGGCAATAGCATTAGTACCTGTTGCTTGAGTGCGGTCATTGATAGTTAAATCTCTGTTTTCTTTATCTTTGGTTTTACTTGATGCACCAATGGCAATCGCATTTTGACCTGTGGTCAAGACATTCTCACCGATGGCAATCGCACTTTCTGCTGTCGCATTCGCACGGCGACCTACCGCTGTCGCGTATAGACCTTCAGATCTTGCAGCATGACCAACAGCCAACGCAGAACGAGCCACTGCATTAGACAGCGTACCAAATGCTTGCGAACCTAACGCTGTACCATTAGCGCGGTTACCCACGACCGTCGAGCTACCACCCGATGCAACTGCCAAACGACCCAATGCAGTATCATGAGCTGAGAGTGCTTTTGTTTCAACGCCCAATGCCACAGCTTCAGAACCTGTTGTATTTGCATTTTTACCAATAGCGACAGAATGAGCATTCGATACATTAGCACCATGACCGACAGCTACACCATTGGCAGATAACACCTTGGCATTATGACCTACTGCAACCGAATAAGCGGCATCCACATTGGTCTCAATCCCCGCTTGCGAGAAGCCACCGATAGAAACCGACTCCATACCGCGAGCAGCCGCATTATCACCAATAGCAATAGAGTGTGATGCTGGTCGATGTGCTGGTTCAAAAATCCCTTCTGCTTTAGCATTGTTACCAATAGCGATACTACCCGTCGAGTCTGCTCGAGAGTCATTACCGATAGCTACAGCTGTATGCCCCTGTGTTAATAGCTCGCCATCTTTTACCACCTGCAAACCAGCGTGAGCGTTATAACCCATTGCGACGGTTTTGTCATTTACCGCTTTGGCATTCACACCCCCAGTGACAGAAAACGCACCCGTCGCACCAGCTTTATCGGTAATTTTGCCTTTGTTGGTTACAGAGTCTCCAGCACCTTGGGAGGTATTGGTATTTGCATGGAAATAGATGTTTTCAATTTCATAACCCAATGTACTCGCCACTGCATATAGCTGTGAGCCGTTGATGGCATCTGTCGAAGTCTCATTCACACGACCTGCAGCGACATTGGTGATGGTGCGTTTGACATCATCATTACCCACACTGACCGTTGATGCAACATTATTGCCATCAAAATCATATGTAAATGAACCAAGAGTTGTACTTTCTGTTTTGATTGCTGGTGCTGTCTTAGAGTTACTACCTAGTGCAACACTATTCGCCTGATCTGCGATTGTGCCACGACCTAATGCAAGGGCATTATTACCCGAAGCATTGGACTCGTGACCTACTGCAGTGGCAAAATCACCTGTCGCATCCGCTTCGTTACCCACTGCCGTTGCACCTGCTTTGGTCGCCGTGGTATTACGACCGACAGCCACCGCAGATTCGCCACTTGCACTTGAGTTCACACCTGCTGCGACAGCATTCGCACCTGATGCATTGGCTTGGAAACCCGATGCTGTTGCACGATTACCTTCTGCTTTGGCTTGTGCACCTGTTGCGGTTGCTTTTTCTGCTGCTAAAGATTGGGCACCCGAAGCTGTACCATCACGACCTGTGACATCGGCATGATAACCTACCGCTGTACCTTCATCACCATTGGCGACAGTGTATGTACCCAATGCAGTAGAGCCCCATTTAGTTGCATTTGCCAGACCGCCAAGAGAGCTAGAATACTCCCCTCTAGCATTAGCCCTAACACCCACAGCAACTGACCAACGGTCTAATGCTTGGGAATCTTGACCTGTCGCAACCGAGGCAAAGCCCATAGCTTTAGCATTCTGGCCTGTTGCTGTTGAGAAAATAACTGCCTCAGCAGACTCACCAATTGCAGTTGCTTGCTGACCATAAGTCGCAGCTCTTCCTCCAAAGACTGATGAAGTTGTTTGATCGCTATCAATAGGCTGACCTTGGTCGTTTTTAAGCGCCAATGACCGCCAATCTGTTACAATCAACCTATTCTCCGATGCCGCTCTACTATCGGCGAGTTCCGATAGCTTTCTTGTTTTAGCAGAATTACCAATAGCAACAGAACTATTGCCCAATGCTTCAGACCCAACTCCTAACGCAACAGGCTTGTAATCCCAACGATTTTCAATTTTACCAGGCTGAAGAGTGTAGTCCACAACCGCTGCCTGCGCCTGCCCACCTATCAACGCACTCCCTGCAACTGCCAGTGATACCACCGCAGCGGCCTTTGATAATTTTGCGCGCTTGTCTGTTTTTGACGAAGTCTTGCCCTTAGCTTGAGCAATCTCAGACACCGCTACCCATGTTTGGGTTGCATGGTTCCAAATAACCTTATAGACCTTGTTCATACATCACCTTATATATGAGCTAATGAATGCAATATGTGCTTTATTATTGATTGGTACATTTATCAATTTTTTATGATAAATCACCAAACAATATTCCAAATAAATCATGATCAAAAAACTCAATAGATAGACCATGAACAGTATTATTTTAGCAAGAAAATTTATACAATGCTACACCCCCCCCCCTGCGGAAAATATGAAAACACGATGGATAAATATTTGATACTATTTTATAAGCTATTGTTTTATAATATATTTTCTTTTTTTAAAATTGGTATATAATACTTAATTTTATTTATTTATACTTAATTAAAATAATGACACAAAGTTACTAGATGCTCAATTATTACCATAAGTTATGTAAATTAATGTAATATATAAAAATGTTATAATAATACGATATGTTTAAATTTTATTCATATAAGTTTTTGATTTATAGAGAAAAATCTGATATATCCAAAAAGTTTATAATTAATAACAAAATTATAATTATATAAAAAGTCTATACTATATTGCATTTATTGGGATTGATTATCATTAACCTTTATTAAAATTAAATTTAAAAGTGCGGATTATTAAGCAAGCCTTGATATTTCTTTGCTACGAAAGTTGAATTTATATTTTTTTGTAAATTTTTATATAAATTTATAGTTTTGTATGTTTTTTAATCAATCCATAAACTTTGTAGGGAATTTTTTGTTTATTTTTTAGGCAGTTAGGCAAGCCATGCTCAGTGAACAAGTGTTGTGTTATATTGGTTTTTATTAAATTTTTATTGATAATTTTATGGGTTGTACGATATTCATTCAACCATACAATAGCAATACATCGCCAAGTACGAGTGATGACAAATAAAAAGAGACTGTCCTAGATAACTAAACCAAACCACCCCTAACTAATTATTTTAAAAATGGAGTTTTTGGTCATTATCTAGGACAGCCCCTTAAATAATTTATCTTGTTTATCTTATCATGCCTTTAATTCTAATGCCATCTCTTAAATTCCAATATCGAAAATAAAAAGTCCATTTTGTTAGTAGTGTTTTGATGGGTGATATTTTAAAGTACGCTATCAAATATATTATCCATTATCATTGATTTAGCAGTCGCCATCACAGGATTTATTATGAGTGTGTCATCATCCACCAACCAACCCAAAAACCGCGCCCGTCGTGTGATGCCGTTTTTTGGGCTGAGCCTTGGTGTTAGCGTGTTTGCCCTATCGCTATTGGTTGTGTTGCCTTTTGCGATGATGATTTTGACGACGCTTGAGATGGGCTTTGCTGACATCATTCGCACCATCCGTGAGCCACAGGTCTTTGCTGCCATCAAGCTATCATTGAGCATGGCTGCGCTTGCCACCTTGACCAATGTCATCTTTGGCACGCTGATTGCTTGGGTGCTTGTGCGTTATGATTTTTGGGGCAAATCCATCATCAATGCCTTGGTTGATTTACCTTTCGCCCTGCCGACAGCGGTGACTGGTATTGCACTTGCGACACTCTATGCGCCCAACGGACTCTTTGGTCAGTGGTTTAGCCAACTTGGTATCGCCTTGACTGGTGAGCCGATTAAGATTGCCTTTACACCGATTGGCATTTGGCTTGCGCTCGTTGTCGTCAGCTTCCCTTTCATTGTGCGTGCAGTACAGCCTGTCTTGGCAGAATTATCTGTCGAATTTGAAGAAGCGGCAGCAGTGATGGGCGCATCTCGCTTGACGACATTTCGCCGTGTGGTATTGCCTGAGATTATCCCTGCGATTTTGATTGGCTCAGGGATGATGTTCGCTCGTGCTACTGGCGAATACGGCTCGGTGATTTTTATTGCTGGTAATATCCCGATGCAATCAGAAATCCTGCCCCTGATTATCGTCTCAAAGCTTGAGCAATTTGATGTCGCAGGGGCGGCGTGCGTGGCGTTATTTATGCTACTACTATCACTCATTGTGCTATTTGGCATCAACTTTGCCCAATGGAAACTATCTGCCCGCTTGGGTGCAAAAACCAATTAATCACACAGGTCAGCTATGGCAAGTTCAACTCAATACGCATACCAAAACAACCCTGCTACTCGTGATAAACCGTGGGTCAAATGGCTACTGATTAGCCTTGCCTTGCTATTCATGGGCGTGATGCTTGTCGTACCTTTATTATCGGTGTTTTATGAAGCATTGCGTGAAGGTTGGGCGGCTTATCAGGTGGCACTCGTTGAGCCTGATGCACTCTCGGCGATTAAATTGACGCTCATCACCACTGCCATCGTACTACCAATTAACACCCTTATTGGTGTAGCATTGGCGTATTTGATTACCCGCCATAAATTCCGTGGTAAATTTATCATCACCACCTTGCTCGACCTACCCTTTGCGGTATCGCCTGTGGTAGCAGGTCTGATGTTTGTGCTGGTTTTTGGCGCCAATACGCTGCTTGGTGGTTGGCTTGAGAGCATGGGCATTCAGGTGATTTTTGCGACGACAGGGATTGTGCTTGCGACTTTATTTGTCACTTTTCCGTTTATTGCTCGTGAGCTGATTCCGCTGATGCAAGCCCAAGGCGATAGCGAAGAAGAAGCAGCGTTGACCCTAGGGGCGAACGGCTGGCAGATGTTTTGGAAAGTGACTTTGCCAAATATCAAATGGGCGCTACTGTATGGCATCATCCTAACCAATGCCCGCGCGATGGGCGAATTTGGTGCAGTGAGTGTCGTCTCAGGGCATATCCGTGGCGAGACCAATACCATGCCGCTGATGATTGAGATTGCTTATAACGAATACGCCTTTACTTTAGCATTTGCACTATCGAGCCTATTGGCACTATTGGCACTGGTGACACTGATTATCCAAGGCATCATGACGCGCAAACAAAGCCACTGATTATCCATTATTTATAAATATAGTATTGAGAATTACCATGAGCATCGAGATTAAACACATTCATAAGAAGTTTGGCGACTTTGTGGCACTTGGCGATATTAATATCGAAGTTCCAACAGGCGAGCTAACCACCTTACTTGGCCCATCAGGGTGTGGCAAAACGACACTATTGCGCATCATCGCAGGGCTAGAAAATGCCGACAGCGGTCGCATCGCCTTTGAAGGTGTGGATGTCACCGATATCCCTGTCCAAAAGCGTGGTATCGGCTTTGTATTTCAGCAATACGCCCTGTTTCGCCATCAAACCGTCGCCCAAAACATCGCCTTTGGTTTGACGCTACTACCAAAAAATGTGCGCCCTGATGCTCGTGGCATTGATCAGCGTGTCGATGAACTGCTTGAACTGGTGCAACTTCCCCAAACCAAGCATCGCTATCCACACGAACTATCAGGCGGTCAGCGTCAGCGTATCGCGCTGGCTCGTGCACTCGCAACCAAGCCACGCCTACTGCTACTCGATGAGCCATTTGGCGCACTTGATGCCAAAGTGCGTAAAGAGCTGCGCAGCTCACTCAAGGATATTCAGCGTGAGATTGGCATCACAAGCATTATGGTCACCCACGACCAAGAAGAAGCACAAGCCATCTCGGATAAAATTGTCATCATGAATCATGGTAAGGTAGAACAAATCGGCACACCTGCTGAGCTGTTCGCCACACCAAATAGCGATTTTGTGGTGGATTTTTTGGGTTTGTGATTTGCTAAGTTTGCAGTTATTTATTTTCACCGCTGTTATGGTGGTGATTTTTTGGGTGGGTGACTGTGGTTGTTATTTGATTGAAATAGCCCCATAACAACCCGCATTATGCACCCACAGCCCCAATCTGCCCACATGGTAGCCCGTAGGTTGGGTTAAGCTTGCAAAACCCAACATTTTTCTATGAAAATAACTTCTTTATTTAATGACAATGTTGAATAATTGGGTTGGTTTTTGGCAAAACTTAATTTATGTGTAGCATTGCTCTTTGAATTCATTCCACACATTAATTCATCACAAGCATTTGATTTAAATAAATTTTATAAAAATCTTGGGCAATTGTCGATTGACTGCCCTAACAGCACACCCATACTCAATTTTTTGAATAAGTGCCAATACTCACCACCATTGTATCAGCTTTGTCCATAAAATGCTTATTTACCATCAAAAACACACTTCTTGGCAAAAATTTGTTAAAATGGACAAATTTACACACAAAACACAGCCAAAACCATGAATGACACCACAAATTCCAAGTACGATGCCAACGAAATCGGCGCAGAATGCTACGAAGAAACCTTTGATGCAGCGCGATTGTTTGATTCTTTTTTGATCAGTTGGCAGCAGACTTTGGGCAATATTAAGCATAATTATGCCACTGCTGCTGACAGTTATATTGATGAAGTTTTATTAACAGCCAGTGAACAGCAAATCAATGATGCGCTGTATCGCTTCGTCACGCGCAATGTCAAGATGCTGCACGATGTACATCTTGATCTGCATGATGGTTGGCTCAGATTGTATTGCACTGTTGATTTTCATGGGATTTTTGCCAGTGTCGCCAGTAATTTTGAATTGGTGAATCTACAGCTGGATCGCCATCATCAGCGCCTGATCCTAAGACAGATCAGCGACACCGATGTCATCGAACTGCACACGCGCCAATGGTACAAAGCACCGCTTGCCAAGTTCGCCGTCGCAAGCTATCGTGCGATCATGCGTAAAGATCCATTACCGTTTATTTTAAGTTCGATTAAAATTAAAGGCGTGCCATTTACCGAGCATAAAGACGATGTGATTTATTTGGATATCGGTCGTTGGCTTAAGGCTGACCATAAGGACAAATTGCGCCAAGCGCAGGTCAATCACGCCACGCTCAAAAACGAACAACTACTGCTCAAGCTACAGCCGAACTTCACCGAAATTTTCAGCTTCGGTGATCCCAATGCCGACATCATCACCGCTAAAGATAACCCGAACAAAGCGGATAAAAAGGCGGATTAGCGATAGCTTGGCAATATATGCAAAAACGGCTGATTATCACACCAGCCGTTTTTATTATTCGCCCACTTTCAGCACATCCACCGCGCCCATCTCATCCCACAGCTGATGTGTGGAGATGATCAACAAGCCGATGCGTCCTGCACGCTGTTCGTCTGCCAAATACTGCCAAACGATTTTGCGCGTGTCGCTATCAAGCCCTGCAAATGGCTCATCCAACAGCAGCAGTGATTTTGGCGCAAGCAATAAACGCGCCAAGGCTATGCGCCGCGCCTGACCGCCCGATACCGCCATGCCATATTCGCCCAGTGGCGTGGCAAGACCCTGCGGCTGCGCGCGCACCCAGTCGCCCAGACCCACCGCATTCAGCACCGCATACAGCTCATCATCGCTGGCAGTTGGCTTGCCTAAGCGTAAATTATCCGCCAAAGTCTGATCAAAAATATCCACCGCCTGACCCAAAAAGCCCATCGACGCACCAAAATCTACCGTCTGAAGCTCAGCCGATTGCACAGCATCAGCAAGGCACATCTGCCCTGCCACTAGCTGATGCTCTTGGGCAATGGTGTGGAGCAGTGTCGATTTGCCCGCGCCTGAAGCGCCGACGATTAGGCAAGGTTTATCATGCGTAATAACGGCGTTCAGATGACTTGCACCGATAATGGCTTTGGGCGCTTTGACTGTGGCATTTTCAATTTTTAATGATAGGTGATTGATGTCAAATTCATCAATATGCACAGATTTGGCAATGTTATCTTCATCAGCGATCATCGCATTTAGGCGATCTTTGGCGACCAATGAGCGGCCATATGCCAAAGGCTCAGCCACCAAATTTTGTAAAAATTCACCCAAGCCCACCAAACCCAAAAACAGCGCCAAAGCCACTGCCGAGCTCATCATCGGATAGTCATTGAGCAGATGCTCGGTAAATGGCACGATGTCAGCCGCCGCAAAAAATTCGCCCATCGCCCATAGTAATAGTAGCAAGGCAACAGCGTGTAGTATCTGAATCACAAAGGCACTGATACGGCGCAGTCTGTGTGTGGACAATGTAAGCGCGTGCCGCTGATTTTCGATATGGGTCAATTGTGCGGTTTGCTTACGCCATTGCCCCCAAATCAGCAGCGATGTCAAGGCAGGCAAAGTGTCTAACAGCTGTGATTTGTGCTGTTCGTGCAGTGTGCTTTCTTGGATGGCAGATGCTTTAGCAAGATAAATCGCCACGACTGCGACCGCCATCGCTGCGATCAGTAGCAGTACCGACAGCCACGCACTTGGCAAGATGGCGATCGTCACCGCGCTCACCGCAAGCACCGCGCCGACTGCCATCACCCACGGCGTGACGAAGCGCAGGATAAATTCATTCAGTACATCGATGTCTTTGACCAGTCGGTGCATTCTTTGGCTGCTTGAGCCTGCTTGCGCGCTGCGTGTGGCGAAACTTAAGCTTGCCCAACGCTGAAAAAACCGCACGCGCAAATCTTTCAGCAGCCCAAATACCGCATGATGCGACACCATCAGATCACCATAACGCGACAAGGTGCGCACGATGGCAAAGCCACGAATGATCCCCGCTGGCATCATATAATTAAAGGTATGACCGCCGACCGCCACAAGCCCTGCCGCCGCCGACATGGTGACGAACCAGCCTGAGAGTATGGTCAAGCCAAGCACCGACCACACAGTCAATAAGCCTAGAAACCACGCCAAAATCCACATGGCTGTCTGCGTGCCGATCAGTTGGCGCAGTTGAAATTGTGTCTTTTTCATCACGCCCCCATATCCGCGTGCGGCGCGCCCAAGCGATGACATACCGCGAACGATGCCGCCGTCTCATCATCATGCGTCACCCAAATAACCGTCTTACCCACCGCCAAACGCTTCAGCAGCGCCGTAATCCGCTCAGCCGTCTCAGCGTCCAAATGCTCAGTCGGCTCATCCAATAGCCAAATCGCAGCGTCTTGTAATAACAGCTGCGCGATGGCAAGCCGATGCGCCTGACCACCCGATAAACCACCGCCGCGCTCAGCAAGCACGGTATCTAGCCCCTGTGGTAATGCCGTCACCACATCTTGTAAGCCCACTGCGTCCAGTGCAGCCATCAGCTCATCATCGGTTGCATCAGTCTTGGCAAGTCGTAAATTATCCGCAATCGACATCGGCAATAATGCTGGCGTCTGTGCCAAATAGCCGATTTGTTCGCGCAGCTTAACAATATCTAGCGTATCTAATGAATGCATCTGCACACCATTATCAAAGGTGATCGTGCCTGTAAACTGTCCAAAGCCAAGCAAAACCTGTAAAATCGTCGATTTGCCAGAGCCGCTTTGACCTTGCACGCCTGTGATTTGCCCTGCTTGAAAATCAAGACTGGTCGGCGGCAAGCGCAGTCGCCCATCATCACCAAAGACCGTGACTTTATCCAGTCGGATGCTTGTTTTATCCGTGATGATCAGCGGTGTTTTGCCAGTTTGTGCAGGTTTGAACGCCAAAAAATCCACCATCGCCTTTGCCGCGCCTTGTGCTTGTCCTTTGACATGATACTCCGCCCCAAGTCGGCGCAGTGGCGCATAAAATTCCGGCACAAGCAGCAAAATCAACAGCGCTGCACTGTAGCTCGTCACCATCACACCCGTCTGCCACGGCAAAATCCCCATCAAGCCAAAACCCAAATACACCGCCACCAGTGCAATCGATAAAGCAGATAAGAACTCAAGCACCGCACTGTTTAAAAACGCAATCTTTAGCACATCCATGGTTTTTTGGCGGTAGGATTCGCTCGAGCGCTCAATATCCTGCGTTGCGATCTGTACTGCATTTAGCCGAGCTAAAGTATTCACACCGCGAATCCAGTCAAAAAACCGCCCGCCAAGCTGTCCCATCGCATCCATCTGCTCACGGCTTTTGCGCGCGGTCGCCATGCCAATGATCGCCATAAAAATCGGCACAAGAGGCGCGGTAGCGAGCAAAATCAGCGCCGATACTTTACTAAAAAAACTGATGCAAATTGCCAATAAAATCGGCGTCGTCACCGCAGTCATTTTCTGTACTTCAAAGCGCGCAAAACCAAGCAAATGTTCAGGCTCATCGACGACTTTGCTTGCCAAAACCCCATCCGAGCCAAAAAATCTACGCGCCACGCCCATCCCGCCAAGCTTCGCCATCAATCGCGCGCGTACATCGCCTGCCACCTGTACGCCCACACGCGTCAAGATCGCATCTCGTGCATAACCCACCAACGCACGACATACAAACACCAAAAACAGCACTGCCAAATACAACCACAACGCAGCAATAGCCATCGCATCATGATGGGCAAACTGAGGGATGAACGGCAATAACCATCCATCAAAAATCAGCACAATCACCCACGCCTGCACCATGAGCAATAGCACATTGACAACATCACACAGCCATGCCAGATAGATGGATTTTTTGACAGGTTTAAAGGTTTGTTTTAAAAAATTATTAGCAGCGATGTCAGCAGGATCGCGGCGAGAATTTTTGTCTTTACTGGCGCGCTGTTTGGTGGGCGGGGCGGTGGTTGTGGCGGTCATGGTGGTTAAGATTTATAATTATCAACAAATGTGCTATTATCCCCAAAAAGCTTCAGTTTTTCAACAAATCCGCACGAAATTCTTGGCTTTTTATTCACTCATTCATCCATACCGACCAAATATGATGACAGCCAGCCCCATTTCTCGTAAAACCTTTACCAAACAGCGCCGCGCCCTATCCGCCAAGCAGCGGCAAACGACAGCATTTTTAGCAAGTCGGCACTTGCTCAAATTATTTCGCCAATTGCCACGCCATGCCAAAATCGGTATTTATTTGGATGATTTTGGTGAGCTGCCAACCGATGTAATTGCCAAGCTTGCCATGCGTTTGGGATTTGAGATTTATCTGCCGATCACCAAAGCCAATCAAGCCTTGCGATTTGCCAAAGCAGTCCTGCCTATCACAAAAACTGCCGTCATGCGCCATTACCTAGGTATGCTTGAACCTGTTACCCAAGATATTATCGCTGCGGCTCATCTGGACGCCATCATCTGCCCTTTGGTCGCGGTGGATATGCGTGGTGTACGCCTTGGCATGGGTGGTGGCTATTATGATCGCACTTTTGCCAAATGCACCAAAACCATCAAAGTCGCTTGGTGCTATGAGTTTCAAGTGGTGGATAATCTGCCAAAACAACCTTGGGATCAGGCGGTGGATATGGTGCTGACCGAGAAACGGATAATGCGGGTTTAGGGGTGTAAGATTGGGTGATTGTTAGATATATTTCACGCACTAATAAAATACAAGCAATTGATTTAAAATAATATTTTTAGGATATTGACATTTCGGATGTCTCACTGGTGTGTGGATGCGCCCTTACCTTTGCTACTATTGCAACTCAAGTAACCGTAGGGTGTGTTCCACGCACCGCTCTATATAAGCAATTGATTTAAAATAATATTTTTAGTATATTAGCAATTCGGATGTCTTAACGGTGCGTATAACGCACCCTGCAGGTAATTACTATTTTTTTATATCCAAAAGGTGCTTATATTGAGTTAGCTTATCTGTTTGCATATTCTCTTTCCTTATTTTGGTATCACCGTTCTTTATTTATTCAGACATAAGGCATACCCCACACAAGACCAAGACCGCCACCCCAAACAAAAACCGCCAATCATCACAATCGGCGGTTTTGTGCTTTTAGCGATTAGGCATCATACGGATCGCGCAGTACGATGGTTTCGGCGCGGTCAGGGCCTGTTGAGATGATGTCCACAGGGCAGCCGACTAGCGTCTCGATACGCTTGATGTAGGCTTGTGCATTAGCCGGCAAGTCTTCAAACTTGGTCACGCCGATGGTTGATTCGCTCCAACCTGGCATGGTTTCATATTTTGGCGAAACTTTTTCGTAGTATTCTGCATCGAATGCACCTGTGCACTCGCCTGCTGGTACTTCATACTCAGTGCAGATACAGATTTCTTCCAAGCCGTCAAGTACATCAAGCTTGGTTAGGCAGATGCCCGACATAGAATTTAGCACCACCGCACGGCGTAGGCTGACCGCATCAAACCAACCACAGCGACGCGCACGACCTGTGGTCGCACCAAATTCATGGCCGACTTTGGCAAGGTGCGCACCCACTTCATCAAATAGCTCGGTCGGGAATGGGCCTGAGCCGACACGAGTGGTATAAGCTTTGGTGATGCCAAGTACATAATCTAGGTACAATGGGCCAAGACCTGTGCCTGTTGAGACGCCGCCTGCCGTGGTGTTTGAGCTGGTGACGAATGGATAAGTACCATGATCAATGTCAAGCAGCGTACCCTGCGCACCTTCGAACATCAAGTTTTCGCCCTTTTGACGGCGTGATTCTAGTGCTTCGGTCACATCGACCACCAAGTCTTTTAGCTCAGCTGCCCATTCTTGGCACAGCTTAAGCGTCGCTTCATAATCAATGGCATCGACTTTGTAGTATTGGGTCAGTGCAAAGTTATGATACTCTAGCAGATTTTGTAGTTTTTCTGGTAGGTCCTCACGGAACAGATCCGCTACTTTCAGCGCACGGCGTGCAACTTTATCTTCATAAGCAGGACCGATACCACGACCTGTCGTACCGATTTTACCACTGCCGCGCTTGATTTCACGCGCTTGATCCAGTGCCACATGATATGGCATGATCAGTGGACACGCAGGCGAGATGCGCAGACGCTCACGCACAGGCACGCCTTTTTCGATCAAGCCGTTCATTTCTTTAAGCAGCGCATCAGGGGCAAGCACCACGCCATTACCGATAAAGCAAGTCACACCTTCACGCAAGATGCCTGATGGGATGAGATGTAGTACGGTTTTTTCGCCGCCAACGACCAGCGTATGACCTGCATTATGACCACCTTGAAAGCGTGCTACCGCTGTCGCTTTTTCGGTTAATAGATCAACGATTTTGCCTTTGCCTTCGTCGCCCCATTGGCTACCAAGTACTACGACATTCTTACCCATGATAATTCCTTAAGTTTAGATAAACATGAAATTGAATGAATTAAATTTAATTAAAATAGATTAAAAATCATCACCAACCAACTGCACCGACCACTGCGCCTGCTCTGTATCGAAATGCAGCACGCCATCGATACTCTGCGGCTTATCATCAGCAGATAATGGCTTGATGACGATACAGCCTTCATTTTGTAGCGTTTTGATTTGCTCATTTAGGTCGGCTTTTTGTGCAGCGCTTGCCGCTTGCAAATCATTAAAATCCACCACAATCACGGTGTCTTCTTGTAGCTCGACAAATTCAAGCAAGCGGTTTAGATCCATACTAAAGCCTGTCGCCGCGCGATCTTGACCATCAGCAGATACGCCCTTGAAGCGACCGCCGCGCACCAGAGCTTGAGTCTGTGCGGTTTGGCTGTGGTTCAAATAGACATTGAACACCACGCCTGTGTGATAGTGATAGCCTGACAATTCGGTAACATCAAGGCTAATACCCATGCCAAGCATGCGAATGTGCGCGATCAATGCGACGATTTCATGGGTCGCAGCGACGATGGTGGTATCGGCATTCGCCTGGGCTGATAATTTACCCAATAAATTGGCAGCATTTGGCACGCCATCTTGTGCAAGGGTATGCTTGGCAAGCACGACAAAGTCATTTGCACCTGCCGGATTGGCAAGCTCATCGCCTAAGGCTTGACAAAATACCGCAAGCTCAGGCATGGCTTTTTTATGATAAATCGCCATCAGCTCATCGACTTTTGCCGCTGGCACGCCATGAATCTGGCACAGCTGACGGAAAATCGCCACATGACCGACATCGACATGCAAGCTTTCGCGCGCAAGCCCAATCTCATCCATCAATGCCGCGAACAAATCCAACAGCGAAATCTCTGCATCAATGGTATCAACGCCGAAAATCTCCGCGCCCATTTGTAGCGGCGTACGCAGACCAAACAGCCCAGTTGGCAAGGTTTTCACCACCTGACCGACATAGCAATAACGGCTAATGCCATGCCCATATTTACTATCGATACGCAGAATCTGCGGCGTAATGTCTGCACGCAAGCCCATCAAGCGACCGTTTAGCTGATCGATGAATTTGAAAGTTTGACGCTTAAGATCTTCATCAGCATTACCAAGCAGGCTCTCAGTATATTCGATTAGGGGCGGTGAAACCAAGCGATAGCCGTGCGCCGTCAGGACAAACAGCAAGGCATCGCGCAGACTTTCTTGTTTTTGCGCATCCTTGAACAAGACATCCGCCACCCCATCAGGCAACAGCCAATTTTGGTGAATCCGCTTGGTGGCAAGTTGGTCAGTATCGGTGCAATTGTGTGGCACAACAAACCCCTGTTAGGCAAACAAAAGGCGGTTAAATGAACATTCACTTAACCTACAAAAAGAATAAATACAATGCGGTGAAAAAATTGGAAGCGCAGCCAAAGCGACTGGCGAATAAGAATTTTTTCCTATCTAGTGTACCACACAAACCAATCCTTGCAAGTGTAAATTGCAAAAAATTTCTGTTTTTTTGTCCATTACCATCATTAATGGATAATTTTAATAAAATTAAGTGATAAATTTAAACAATAAAACCATAAAACCTGGCTAAATTCTTGCTTAAATTCTTGAAAAATAGATGAAATTTTACCAATTTATTGCTATAATTACTCATTTTGGCAGTTGCAAGAAATTTCATTGGCTATATTTGATGGCATTTGGGTTTTTGGCGACATCTTTTTGGTAAACTTTGGGGGAATTTGTGATGACTTTAAAAAACGACACAGACTTAAGCACCACCCCAAGCCGACAGCCAAACTCCCAGTCCGCACAAGATGCAGCCGATTTGCACCAAGATGTATCAGCAGATGCGCCGCAAACTTTGCCGCAAGATGACAAGCCCGATCAAGCCGATTTGTTCGATGATGAGCTGATTGATGACGATGCCAAGCGTGATGATGATTATCTGGATGAAGCAGAATCGCGTGAAGAAGCTGAGTCAAAATCTGCCGAAACCTTTCATGACACGCACGACAGCTATATCTATGGCGACTCTGATGCCACGCTCGAAGACACCATCGAGACGATGACTGTCTATGATCCTGATGCCGATCGTTTTGAAGACATTGAGCAATCAGGGGATAACGAAACCATCATCTGCTACTCATATTCTCGCAAAACAGGCGCACCGATTGAGCCTTTGGCGATCGAAGATGTCAGCCGCGCATTGACTAACAACAACCAGTTTATTTGGCTTGGGCTATATGACCCAAGTCTTGAGACCGTCAAAGAAGTGCAAGATGCCTTTGATCTGCATGAACTTGCGCTAGAAGATGCATTTGCCGATCATCAGCGCCCAAAAGTCGAAAGCTATGGCAATGATACGATTTTCGTCGTCGTGCGTACCGCCAAGCTTGAAGACAATCAAATCCGCTATGGTACGACCGCGATTTTTATGGGTAAAAACTTTATCATCAGCGTGCGTCGTGGTGCATCGAACTCATACAGCCCTGTGCGTGAGCATTGCCATCGCCGTCCTGAGAAACTGCGTCTTGGCCCGATTTTTGTACTGCACGCCATCATGGACTTCATCGTCGATAACTACTTGCCGATTACTGACCGCTTGGGCAACTACTTGCGTGAACAAGAACGTAATATTTTCTCGCACGAATTTAGCAAATCAACACTCAAAAGTCTGTACGAATTAAAATCACAACTTGTCCATATGCGTGCGGTGATTTTACCTGTGCAAGATGTGTGTAATTTCTTTATCAACCACAAAAAAAATGAGCTGGTTGCTGCCTTCCCTGCCGCTGCCAAGCCGTATTTTCGCGACGTCAACGACCACCTGCTTCGCTCGATCGATGCGGTCAATGGACTCAACGAAATGCTGTCTGTGGCGATGGATACCTATATGGCGATGGTGACCATGGGGCAGAACGATGTCGTACGTAAGCTGGCTGCTTGGGCAGGTATTGCTGCGGTACCGACGGCAGTGGCAGGCATCTATGGGATGAACTTTGATTTTATGCCTGAATTACACTACAAATACGGCTATTTTATCGTGCTGGGTGCAGTGATTGCTGTGTGTTTGTATTTATATTCTAAATTTAGAAAAGCTGGCTGGTTATAATTTATTATAATTATTAATGATTTCATCAGATTTTCTTATTTTTTCTGATAGTATTGGTGAAATCATCAAGCTTAGGTTAAGATGACAGCATCATATGAATGCTGTCTTTTTGTTTTGATTGCAAGAATTATTTAAATTAATCAACGATATAAAGGTGAACTATGGCTGAAGCAGGCATGGCAGGCGAGCTGATCAAAGTCGTTACCCTGCTTGGGGCGGCAGTGATTGCTGTACCGATTTTTCGCAAAATTGGCTTAGGCTCTGTACTTGGGTATCTGGCAGGCGGTCTGTTGATTGGCCCGTTTGGCTTGGGGATATTTACCGATCCGCAGACCATCATTCATGTGGCGGAGCTTGGCGTGGTGATGTTCTTATTCATCATTGGGCTTGAGATGCAGCCAGCACATCTATGGGGTCTGCGTCGGCAGATTTTTGGGCTAGGTTCGCTACAAGTACTGGGTGCAACTGCTTTGATGACCGCGGTGATTATGCTGCTTGGTGCATCATGGCAAGTGGCGTTCATCGGTGCGGCAGGATTTGTGCTGACTTCGACAGCCATTGTCATGTCAAGTCTTGGTGAGAATAATGAGCTTGGCACTGCCAAAGGTCAAAGCATGGTGTCGATTTTGCTGTTTGAAGATTTGCTTATCGTGCCACTGCTTGCCATTGTTGCCTTTCTTGCGCCTGTGGTACAGACGAGCGATACCCCTGCTTGGCAGTCGATTTTGATCGCGATTGGTTCGCTGCTGGCGCTGTTTTTCGCTGGTCGCGTACTGATTAATCCACTGTTTAAAATCCTAGCCAAGACTGGCGTACGCGAGATCATGACTGCGGCTGCCTTGCTTGTGGTGCTTGGCTCTGCTCTATTGATGGAACTTGGCGGACTGTCGATGGCGATGGGTGCGTTCGTCGCTGGTGTGTTATTATCCGAATCCAGCTTTCGCCATCAGCTAGAAGCGGACATTGAGCCGTTTCGTGGTTTGCTCTTAGGTCTATTTTTCTTAGGTGTCGGCATGGCGCTAGATTTATCAGTTGTCGCGGATAACTGGCAGCTGATCAGCCTTGGCGTGCTGGCACTGATGGCGACCAAAGGCGTGTGGATTTATCTGGTGGCGCGCATGACCAAATCCGATCATGCTATAGCACTTGAGCGTGCGGTGATGATGGCACAAGGCGGTGAATTTGCGTTTGTGCTATTCTCGGCAGCTGCTGCTCAGTCGGTGATCGATGCCACCACGCACGCCAACTTAACCGCAATCGTGGTGATGTCCATGGTGCTGACGCCGCTGTTTTTGGTCATTCATGGTAAGTTTGCCAAAACTGCCGATCGCACCACTGCTCGTGAAAATGATTTTATCGATGAAGAAAATCCCATCATCATCCTTGGGCATGGTCGCTATGGGCAGGTGGTCAATGGCGTGCTGACTGCGTGCGGCTATCACACGACCTTGATCGACTCAGATGCCGACCATGTCGATGGCTTGGCAAATCTTGGCATTAAGACTTATTTTGGTGATGCGACACGCTTTGATTTGCTTGAGATGGCGGGCATTGCCAAGGCAAAACTTGCGATGATCACCATCGATGATCCCCAAAAATCACTTAGCATTGTCAAGCACCTGCGCCATGATTTTCCAGATTTGCCCATCGTGGCGCGTGCTTATGATCGCATTCATGCTTATCAGCTGCACCGCGCTGGTGCAAATGCGGTCATTCGTGAGACCTTTGACTCAGCGGTGCGCAGTGCCAAGACGGGGCTTGAGCTGCTTGGCATGGACAGCGACACTGCCGAGCGTATCGCGCATTTATACCATCATCGCGATCGTGATGGTGTGGCAAAAGCGGCAGAATCGTATGATCCTGACATCAGTCGCTACAAAAACACGCATATGATCAGCCTATTGACCGAGCATCGCGCCAACACCAAAGTAATGATTGATAAGCTGATGCGCGGTGAAGAGATCGAATGGCAGCCTAAGCGTGGGACTTATTTGCCTTAAATGCCTTAAGCTTCATTAATTATTTTACAAATTTGATCAATAAAAAAATACCGACAAGCATTAAACCTGTCGGTATTTTTTATTTGTGCGGATATTATGCGTGCAAATCTTGCAGCTTATACACATCAAATGGCAGTTTCACTTGATATGCCATACATACCGCTTGTGCTGCGCTCATGGTGGTGACATAGAACACCTTGGCTTGCAAGGCACTGCGACGGATCAAGAATGAATCTTCTTGCGCTTGCTTACCTTCAGTGGTATTGATCACCAAATGCACTTCGTCATTTTTGATCATATCGACGATGTGTGGACGGCCTTCATTGACTTTATTGATGCGCTCGCACTCGATGCCTGCATCAGCCAATACTTGCTGCGTGCCAGCAGTCGCCACAAGCTTAAAGCCATAACCGACAAGCTGCTTACCAAGCTCGGTCAGATGCTTCTTATCGCTATCGCGTACTGACAAGAAGGCTTTTTTGACTTCACCTGATACCGGTAAGCCTGGTAGGCGTTCGTTTGAGCCGATGACAGCTTTGTAGAAAGCTTCACCAAAGGTCTTGCCCACACCCATCACTTCACCTGTTGATTTCATCTCTGGGCTTAGGATTGGATCCACACCTGGGAACTTAGCAAATGGGAATACCGCTTCTTTGACCGAATAATGCGTCGGAATGATCTCACTGGTAAAACCCTGCTCTTCCAAGCTCTTGCCTGCCATACAACGGGCAGCGACTTTGGCAAGTGATGTGCCGATACATTTTGAGACAAATGGCACTGTACGGCTCGCGCGTGGGTTCACTTCTAGGATATACACAGTGTTATCTTTGACCGCATATTGCACATTCATCAGACCGACCACACCCAGCTCTTTTGCCATCGCAATGGTCTGCTCACGGATCTGATCTTGGATGTCATTGCTCAATGAATACGGTGGCAAGCTACACGCTGAGTCGCCTGAGTGCACGCCTGCTTGTTCGATGTGCTGCATGATACCACCGATGACGACGGTTTTGCCATCAGACACACAATCCACATCCACTTCGATGGCATCATCCAAGAAGCGATCTAGTAGTACTGGCGCTTCGTTCGATGCTTGCACCGCTTCACGCAAGTAGCGCTTAAGCTCATCTTCGTTATACACGATTTCCATCGCACGGCCACCCAATACATACGATGGACGGACAACAAGCGGATAGCCGACAGATTGTGCCTTGACGATACCTTCTTCGCTACTGGTTGCTAGTGCGTTTGGTGGCTGATTTAGGTTCAGCTGATGTAGCATACGCTGGAAGCGTTCACGGTCTTCGGCACGGTCGATGGCATCAGGGCTGGTACCGATGATTGGCGCACCTGCTTCTTCTAATGCACGAGCAAGTTTCAATGGCGTTTGACCACCATACTGCACAATGACGCCTTTTGGTTTTTCGGTGCGGATAATTTCAAGCACATCTTCAAGCGTCACAGGCTCAAAGTACAAGCGATCTGATGTGTCATAGTCAGTTGAGACAGTCTCTGGGTTACAGTTCACCATGATGGTCTCATAGCCATCTTCACGCATGGCAAGTGCTGCGTGCACACAGCAGTAGTCAAATTCAATACCTTGACCGATACGGTTTGGACCACCGCCGATGACCATGATTTTATCTTTATCGCTTGGGCGAGCTTCACACTCATCGTCATAGCTTGAGTACATATAAGCGGTTGAAGTCTCAAACTCGGCCGCACAGGTATCGACACGCTTATACACTGGATATACGCCAAGATCCCAGCGCTGTTTACGCAGTTGTTTTTGGCTGATGCCCATTAAGTTTGCGATGCGAAGATCACTCATACCCTTGCGTTTAAAGGCACGCAGATTATCGGCATTTAGGCCGCCAAAGCCCAGCGATTTGATGTCGCTTTCGGTCTTGACGATGTCTTCGATTTGTACCAAGAACCAAGGATCGATTTTGGTGTATTGATATACCGCATCCAAATCAAAGCCATGACGGAACGCTTCAGCGATATAGAAGATACGATCAGGCGTCGGGATGGATAGCTTGTTTTTGATTTCGCTGTTGATGGCGTCTGCTGATTTGCCTTCAAGCTCGATAATTTCATCAAAGCCTGTTGCACCAGTTTCTAGACCACGCAAGGCTTTTTGCATAGATTCTTGGAAATTACGGCCAATCGCCATCACTTCACCCACTGACTTCATCTGTGTAGTCAGCACATTTTCCGCTTGTGGGAATTTTTCGAAGTTAAAGCGTGGAATCTTGGTGACGACATAATCAATCGATGGCTCAAAGCTCGCTGGCGTCTTGCCACCGGTGATGTCATTTTTTAGCTCATCTAGGGTATAGCCCACTGCCAATTTGGCAGCGATTTTGGCAATTGGGAAACCTGTTGCCTTAGATGCCAATGCTGATGAACGACTGACTCGTGGATTCATCTCAATCACGACCATGCGGCCATTGGCAGGGTTGATACCAAACTGCACATTTGAGCCGCCCGTTTCAACGCCAATTTCACGCAAGACGGCAATCGATGCATTACGCATCAGCTGATATTCTTTGTCCGTCAAGGTTTGTGCTGGGGCAACGGTGATTGAGTCGCCAGTATGCACGCCCATTGGGTCGAAATTTTCGATTGAGCAGACGATGATGCAGTTGTCGTTCTTGTCACGCACCACTTCCATCTCGTACTCTTTCCAGCCGATCAAGCTTTCGTCAATCAACAGCTGATGCGTTGGTGATAGGTCAAAGCCACGCTCACAAATTTCAATAAATTCATCGCGGTTATAAGCAATACCACCACCTGAGCCACCCATGGTAAATGAAGGACGGATAATCACAGGGAAGCCGAAGCGCGCTTGAATCTCAAGTGCTTCTTCCATCGTCTCAGCGATATCAGCGCGTGGACATTCCAGACCGATTTTTTTCATCGCCTTATCAAACAGCTCACGGTCTTCGGCTTTTTCGATGGCGTCTTTGGTCGCACCAATCAGCTCACAGCCGTATTTGGCAAGCACACCATGCTTATCCAAATCCAGTGCACAGTTAAGCGCAGTCTGACCACCCATCGTCGGCAGGATAGCATCTGGACGCTCTTTGGCGATGATGCCTTCGACCGTCTGCCAAGTAATTGGCTCAATGTAAGTCGCATCTGCCATCACAGGGTCTGTCATGATGGTTGCAGGGTTTGAGTTCACCAAGATGACTCGATAGCCTTCTTCTTTTAGGGCTTTACAGGCTTGTGCGCCTGAGTAGTCAAACTCACACGCTTGACCGATAACAATCGGGCCTGCCCCGATGATTAGGATACTTTTAATATCATTGCGTTTTGGCATAATCTCTTACTCGTCAATTCTCTGTTTTTTATAACTATCTTTGCTGATTACCGCATTGTTTGATATATAATAAATTATGAGCCTTACTTCTTAAACTCACTCATCTGCTTAATAAATTGATCAAACAACACCGCACAATCATGTGGGCCTGGGCTAGCTTCTGGATGTCCTTGGAAGCTAAATGCAGGACGATTGGTCAGCTCGATGCCCTGGTTCGAGCCATCAAACAATGAACGATGTGTCACACGCACATTGGCAGGTAGGCTTGATTCATCGACCGCAAAACCATGGTTTTGGCTCGTGATCATCACAGTACCATCTAGGATATTTTGGACCGGATGGTTCGCTCCGTGATGACCAAACTTCATCTTCAAGGTCTTCGCCCCACTTGCCAATGCCAATAGCTGATGACCTAGGCAGATACCAAACACTGGGATGGCGGTCTCATTAATAATATGACGAATCGCATCGATGGCATAAGTACATGGCTCAGGATCACCAGGACCATTTGACAAGAAAATACCATCTGGATTATGTTTTAGCACTTCAGCCACAGGCGTGGTTGCAGGTACGACAGTGACATGACAGCCACGATCGACAAGCATACGTAAGATGTTGGTTTTGACACCAAAGTCATAAGCCACGATATTAAAGCGATGCTCGATATCTTCGCCAAGCTTACGGAAGCGGCCGCCAGTCTCGGTTATCTTGGCATTGCGACCATCATTGGCAAGCTCCCATGAGCCTTCAGTCCAGATGTAGCCATCTTGATCGCAGCAGACCTTGGCAAGGTCTTGACCTTTCATCGATGGTGCTGATTTGGCAAGCTCAATTGCACGAGCTTCATCGATATTGCCATCGCTATCAGCTGTCATGATGCAGCCATTTTGAGCACCTGTGGTGCGTAGTAATGTGGTCAGCTTACGAGTGTCAATGTCAGCGATTGCCACGACATTATTGGCAATCAGATAATCTGACAGCGAGCCTGTGGCACGAAAGTTTGAGTGCAATAGCGGCAAGTCACGAATAATCAACCCTGTCGCCCACACCTTATGGATGCGACCTGATTCACGATCTTCATCGTTACAGCCTGTGTTACCGATGTGCGGATAAGTCAAGGTGACCATTTGCCCTGCATAGCTTGGGTCAGTCAGAATTTCTTGATAGCCTGTCATTGCTGTGTTAAAAACCACTTCGCCGACAGTTTCACCTGTGGCACCGATGCTTACGCCACGGAAGATTGTTCCGTCCGCCAGTGCTAAGATTGCTTTTACTTTTGCCATCACCCGCTCCGATTAATGCTTATTACTACTAGATATCTGCCATAAGGCATTGATTTTTAAGAATTTTCCCAAAAAATAGCCCGCAAAAAAGCGAGCAAACTAAAGAAAAATAAATAACTTAAATTGCATATAAGGCAAGATTTAAGCTACTCTTTTTCATGTTCACTCGCTTTGATATAGATTTTGCACATTATACAAAAAACTTTACAAAAATACCAGTGATTTTTGACAAATTTATCAAATTTCCATACTCATATCATTATCCACTTCACATAAAAAAATACCCACCATCAAGGCGGGTATTGTCAGCATTTAGACATTTTGACTAAGATGCTGGATTTCTGCGATTGTATTGTACAGAGTTAAAGATCGACAGTGCAATAAATGCCACACCAATCAGACCTGTCACAATCTCAGGAACGTGGAATTTGGTCGATAGCAGCATAATAATCGCCAATGCACCGATGGCGTAATGCGCACCATGCTCAAGATACACAAATTCGCTCAGCGTGCCTTTATCCACCAAATAAATGGTCATCGAACGCACAAACATCGCACCAATTGCTAGACCAATCATGATGATAATCACATCGTTGGTGATGGCAAATGCACCAATCACACCGTCAAAACTAAACGACGCATCCAGCACTTCTAGATATAGAAAACCTGCCACACCACCTTTTAGGATGGTTGGTGATACACCTGCGGTATTGGTGATGACATTGCCTTTGGCATCATAAACCACTTCGTCAGGATCACTCTCACCTTCAAGCAGTGCCGAGAGTACGCTGACACCCAGATACACCAAGATACCCCAGATACCTGCCACAAGTACTACGCCCTGCTTGGCTTCATCGACCCAAGTCATCGAAATCATCAGCACAACCAACGCCACAAACACGCTCATTGCATCGACTTTACTAAAGCGGACAAGGCGCGCTTCTAGCCAGCGGAACCAATGGATATCTTTGTCGCCGAACATGAATTTTAGGAAAACCAGCAATAGGAACATACCACCAAATGCCGAAATCTCAGCATGATGCGCGTTCAAATGCTCTGCATATTTGGTTGGGTTAGTCAATGCCAAATTCACCACTTCCATCATGCCAAGATTAGCAGTGACGGCAACGATGACGATTGGGAATACCAAACGCATACCAAATACCGCAATGATCATACCGATGGTCAAGAAGATTTTTTTCCAAAAATCGCTCCAGCCCTTGAGAATGGATGCATTCACCACCGCATTATCGAATGACAATGACACTTCCATGATCGCCAAAATCGCGGTCACACCCAGTGCCAAAAACATCGCCGAAATACCGCCGTGGCTATAACCCCACCACGCTGCAATAGCAAAGCAAACAACGGTAAAAATAATATCAAATAAAAAATGTCGCATAAGTGCCCATATATCAAGGATTTGCGCTCATTGATTGCGCTTGACAATCATAAGCTTTTTTACATTCATAATGTATGTTTTTGACACAACAAAAAGCCAAAACCATCACGGTCTTAGCGCATAAGTCAAACTTCAAGAAAATAAGTAATTTTTCTTAAAACATCATTTACAAACTAATCTGTATATTATATCCAGTGCTTTGCGACTTTGCAACGCTGAAAATGTAGTATTTACAATTTTTCTATACAAAATTACACCCATCAATTTATGCATAATTAAGATGTGTTTATCAGAGATAATTTACCAATGAATAACAATTTTATCCACAATCCACATTGTCAAGCCAAACAAAAACCGCTAGACTAATACAAAACCCTGCCCGATTTGGGCTTTTTGGTCAATTTTTTTTGGAAATTGTATGAAAAAATTCGCTTTTTGTATTTTGGTTGCTGCCCTTGGCGCAAGCAGCCAAGTACAAGCCGCTAACGAACCTACCAGCCAACTGGCAGCAAAAGGCGGTCGTTATACTTTTGGCATCTTCCAAGAGTCTGCCAATACCCTACACCCACAGCCGACCAATGTAATCTCACGCTCAAATCCCACCTACCGTGCGTGTTGGAGCGTGATCGCTGATACACCTGTTTTTGGCAGCAAAGTCAATGCCAAAGAAGTCTTCACATCGCCAGCAGGCAGCAGCTTCACCGATGGCAAATCAATCGTCCAAAGCTCAATCGACGGCACTAAGCACACCGTGAGCAACATGGCAGACAGCATTGCGCAGTCATCGGTACAACGCTGCTGGAAGTTCGATAACAACGACCCTATCGGCACTTATACGCTGACTGTCGAAGTTGATGGCGTTCCAACCCCTGTGCAGACCTTTGAAGTTGCACCATAATTAGTTTGATAAATTATTGATTTTATTGAGCTTTTTATGCTTACAAATTAAGTCGGGCTATAATGGTCTGACTTTTTTTGATTTTTTTACAAAAAACACTTGCCAAATAAAATTTTTGCGCTATAATAGCCGACATTGAAACGCACTACACTATCTTGATGATAGCTTGATAGACAATAGTTTCAAAGATAACTTGGGGTCGTGGCGGAATTGGTAGACGCACTGGATTTAGGTTCCAGCGCCGCGAGGTGTGAGAGTTCGAGTCTCTCCGACCCCACCATATTTAAGAAACTCACAGCTTTTGCTTGTGAGTTTTTTGTGCTTTTTTTAAAAATAGTTTGGCAAAAACCCTTTAAGAAACACCCAAAGACCGATATAATAAGACATCTATTGTTGTTAAGCGTTTTATATGAACCAAAAACCTAGCTACGCCCAAGACATGAAGGGCAAAACAGGCATTCGCCGCATCATCAAAGCAGCAGGTTATTCGATTGATGGCTTTAAGGCGGCCTTTAAAAGCGAAGCTGCCTTTCGCCAAGTAAGCCTACTGAACATCTTATTAGTCATCGTTATTTTCGCCCTGCCCTTTACACTCGCCATCAAGATGATTTTGCTGTTAGTCAGTGCTTTATCCATCATTGTTGAGCTATTTAACACTGGGCTTGAAGCGGCGATTGATCGCATTTCGGATGAATTTCACCCATTATCAAAAGTCGCCAAAGATGTCGGCTCGGCCGCGCAGATGGTGATTTTGACCTTGCAATTTGTCCTATGGCTGATGGCATTGTATCAGCTATATTTCACTTAACATATTGTATTTTATAATTTATCAATAAAAGGAAAACCCTTGAGCATCACTCGCACCATTACCCTTGAGATTGGCACCCATGAACTGCGTACCCTATTGGGTGAATATAATAAACACTTAAAATACATTCAAGAAAGACTAGAAATCCAAATCATCAACCGCCAAAATCAGTTCATCATCACAGGCGACTTGACCGCCGTAGAACGCGCTGAGATCATCCTTGCTAAGCTTGCCGAACTTGCCCAAGAGCAAGACGACATCGACGGTGAAGAGCTGCATTTGGTCATCCAATCCAGCTTATCGCGTAAAGCCGATGTACCAAGCCAAGCCAAAACCCCTTATGCCGACATCAGCCTGCGCACGCGCAAAGGCAAGATCACCCCGCGCGGCTATAATCAGCAGGAATATGTTAAGAAAATCTTAATTTCTGATGTGTCTTTTGGCGTTGGTCCTGCAGGTACAGGTAAGACTTATCTTGCTGTGGCGTGCGCGGTTGATATGCTTGAGCGCGGTGAGATTGAGCGGATTTTGCTTGTGCGTCCTGCAGTTGAAGCGGGTGAAAAATTAGGCTTTTTACCAGGGGATTTGACCCAAAAAATCGATCCGTATCTGCGCCCACTGTACGATGCGCTGTATGAGATGCTTGGCTTTGAAAAAGTTGGCAAGCTGCTTGAGCGCCAAGTTATTGAAGTTGCGCCACTTGCTTATATGCGCGGTCGCACGCTGAATAATTCTTTTGTAATTCTCGATGAAGCACAGAACACCACGCCTGAGCAGATGAAGATGTTTTTGACGCGTTTGGGCTTTGGTTCACGCGCGGTGATCACAGGCGACATGACGCAGGTCGATTTGCCACGCGGTCATAAGTCAGGTCTTGCTCAGGCTCTGCAAATCCTATCAAAAATTGATGAAATTCATATCACTCGCTTTGATAGTAAAGATGTCGTGCGTCATCATTTGGTGCAAAAAATCGTCCAAGCCTATGATGCGTTCGATGATGAACAAGAAAAAATCCAAGCGCAGAAAAAAGCCGAACGCCTAGCTGTCAAGCTTGCCGAACAAAGCGATAAGATCGAATCAAACACTCAAACTTCCACCACTCAAGGTGAAGCATCATGAGTCATGAAGTTTTTGTCAGCTGCAATGATATACTTGATGGCGCGCTTATCGCCCAATATGATGGCTTTGATTTTGAAACGGTACTTGCCACCGCCCTATCTGTGATGGATGATAAATTGGCAAATGGTGCATCATTTCGCTATTTTGATAATGCGGTGGATTATTGGCATAAGCCTAAGACCTTAAGCATCTATATCACCGATGCCCAAGAAGGTCGTGCGCTCAATCTTGATGCACGCGGTAAAGATTATGCCACCAATGTGCTGTCTTATCCGAGCGAATTGCCAAGCTTTTTATTGGATGAATTGCCTGAGATTGAATTGGGTGAGTTGATTTTTTGTCATGATGTCGTGGCAAAAGAAGCTGACGAACAAGGCAAACGCTTTAATGATCATTTAACGCACTTAACCGTACACGGCATTTTGCACCTGCTTGGTTTTGATCATGAAATCAGCGATGCTGATGCTGATGAGATGGAAAGTTTTGAAATTGAGATTTTGGCGAAATTGGGGATTGGTAATCCTTATTTGGATCAATAAACCCTACAAACAAAAAGCCTTGGCTGTATTGCACAACCAAGGTTTTTTTGCTATAAACCACTTAAATCTGCGACAAAATCAGTCTTAGCTTGTCATTAGGATTATCCGCAGTAGTAATCGAACGCCCAATCACCAGAAAATCTGAGCCATTATCAAGCGCATCTTTTGGCGTGCAGATGCGTTTTTGGTCATCTTTGGCATCCTCCGCTAGACGAATACCCGGTGTAACCAATTTAAAATCCGCGCCGAATTTGGCTTTTAATTTCGTCGCTTCTTGCGCTGAACAGACTACACCGTCCAAACCTGCGGTATGTGTCAAGCCTGCCAAATGCTCCACCTGCTCGGCAACGCTGCGATTAATACCCAGCTCTTGCAAATTGGCATCTGTCATCGATGTCAGCACCGTCACCGCAATCAAAAGCGTATTATAGCCACTTGCACTCAATCGCTCTTTACACAGTCGCATGGCATCAACGCCAACGCTGGCATGAATGTTAGTCATCCACACGCCCATATCCGCCGCCGACAGCACTGCTTGCGCCGTGGTATTAGGAATGTCGTGAAATTTCAGATCCAAAAACACATCAAAGCCACGCTGATGAAATGCTTTAACCACATCAACACCGCAAACAGTAAACAGCTCTTTACCCACCTTTAGTCGGCATAGTGATGGATCTAAGCTATCCGCCAGTGCCAAAGCGTCAGTTAAGTTGTGCTTATCCACCGCAACAATCACAGGCGATGTACTCATAATTCACTCCAGATTAAATTTTTGGCAATAAAAAAACCGTTTGAAATAACGGTTTTTATTTTAACACATCTTTATTGTTGTGTGTGCCCAACTTGTTGTTGTGGCGCATTGACAGTTGTTTCAGTCATTGCAGCCAAAGTGTCATTTTGACGCGCCATCTCAAGCTGTTTGGCTTGCTCAGCAAGTTTTAGATTGGCATCTGTCAATTGCGCTTGGACGGTATTGACTTCTTTTTTCAAGCGGCTGATTTCCCATTTATTTTGGAATACACGGAAAATAAGCAGCGCAAGCAAAATACCGATCAACACACCAAGAAAAATGGTCGCAACCAGTACCAAACCCAAGCTCATATCCGCCACTTGTGAAAACAGCAGATTAACCGTGATGGCTTGGTTATTTAATACCACCAACGCCAATGAATAAGCAAAGGCGATGACCAATAAGATAATCAGAATAATATGCATAAAAAAAACTCAATGTCTTTCGAGTGGATCAGTCATTGACTGCATTGACGGCTTCGCGAAGTGCTTTACCGGGCTTGAAAAATGGTACTGCCTTGGCATCCACCTGAACCTGCTCACCCGTGCGTGGATTACGCGCCATGCGTGCTGTACGATGATGCAAACAAAAACTGCCAAAGCCGCGAATTTCGATACGACCATCATTGACCAATTCATCGACCATCATCGCCATGATCAGACGCACCGCTTCATCAACCGTATGCTCTTCTAAGCCTTCGCTGACCGCAGCCAAATTGGTAATTAAATCAGACTTGTTAATAACAGCTTGTGCTGATTGCATGAACACCATCCTTTTAGCACCAATGACTTTCAAACCTTTTTTGTCATCAGTCAAATCAAACTCATGTTCTGTAATAATAGCGTAATTTTCGCAAAAAGTGAACGAATATTTTGTTAAAATTCATTGAATTAAGCAGTGTTTTGTAAATTTTATCATTTGCGCACCAGTTCAAATGATGTAAACACAAAAAAAAGCGATGGGTAAAACACCCATCACTTTTTAAAAGTGCTAGTGATTAGCCTTTTAGTGCATCACCGAAGATGTCGCCAAGTGTTTTTGGCTGTGCTTCAGTTGCTGCAGTGTTTGAAAGCTCTTTGATGGCTTGACGCTCATCTGCTTCATCTTTAGCCTTGATAGATAGGCTGATGCTGCGAGATTTACGATCTACACCAACGATTTTCGCTTCAACTTCATCACCAACATTCAATACTTTAGAAGCATCTTCAGTACGCTCGCGTGCGATGTCAGCAGCGCGTAGGTAGCCTTCTACCTCTTCAGCCAAAGTGATGACTGCACCTTTAGCGTCAACTTCTTTTACAGAACCTTTAACAATGGCACCGCGATCGTTCGCTAGTAGATATTCGTTGAATGGATCTGAGTTCAGTTGCTTGATGCCTAGGCTGATGCGGTTTGCTTCTGCATCTACAGATAGAACAACAGCTTCTACAGTGTCGCCTTTTGAGTAGTTGCGGATTGCTTCTTCGCCAGCTTCAGTCCAAGAGATGTCTGATAGGTGAACCAGACCATCAATGCCGCCTTCTAGGCCGATGAATAGACCAAAGTCAGTGATTGACTTGATGGTACCGCTGATTTTTTGACCTTTTTCGTGGTTCTTGTCAAACTCTGCCCATGGGTTTGGCATGGTTTGCTTGATACCTAGGCTGATACGACGACGCTCGCCATCGATCTCAAGAACCATCACATTCACTTCGTCGCCCACTTGAACAACTTTTGATGGGTGGATGTTCTTGTTGGTGTGATCCATTTCAGAAACGTGTACCAAACCTTCGATGCCTTCAGCGATCTCAGCGAAGCAGCCATAATCAGTTAGATTAGTTACGCGTGCTTTGGTGATTGTGCCTACTGGATAAGTTTTTTCAACTTCGTTCCATGGATCAGTACCAAGTTGTTTTAGACCTAGGCTAACACGGTTACGCTCACGGTCAAACTTCAATACTTTAACTTTTAGGTCTTGACCAACTTCAACAGCTTCTGATGGATGCTTGATACGCTTCCAAGCCATGTCAGTGATGTGTAGAAGACCATCGATGCCGCCTAGATCAACGAATGCACCGTAGTCAGTTAGGTTCTTAACGATACCTTCTACTTCCATGCCTTCTTCTAGTTTGGCTAGTAGTTCATCACGCTCTGCTGAGTTTTCAGCTTCCATAACGGCACGGCGAGAAACCACGATGTTATTGCGTTGCTTGTCGATCTTGATAACTTTGAACTCAAGCTCTTTGCCTTCTAGGTGAGTTGTTTCGCGTACTGGACGAACATCTACTAGAGAACCTGGTAGGAATGCACGAACAGAACCGATTTCAACAGTGAAACCACCTTTAACTTTAGAAGAAATAACACCTTTAACGATTTCGTCGTTTTCGTGTAGCTGCTCAAGCGCACGCCAGCTTTCTTCACGCTTCGCTTTTTCGCGTGAAAGTACAGTTTGACCCATGCCATTGTCCACAGCTTCAACGACTACATCGATGCTGTCGCCTACTGCTACTTCAAGCTCACCAGCTTCGTTTAAAAACTCTGCACGAGCAACGATGCCTTCAGACTTAAGACCAGTGTCCACTGTAATCCAATCGCTGTCGATCGCAACCACAGTACCTGAAATCACTGAGCCGCGCTCAATGTTAAGACCTTGTTCTGATTGGCTTGCTTCAAACAGTTCAGCAAATGATACCATTATGTTTACCTTAAAAAAAAATATAGCCACAGCCTGCCAGCACAGTGTGGTTCAGTTAAGCATGATGCCAAGCATTGCTGGATTTTTTACTTAGGTTCACGCATTAAAAAAATTAAAACCGCATTATTTTACATCATTTTTAACCAAAAATCACCCAATTTTTACAATTTTCTTGAGCTTTTTTTGGCGTGATGACGGATTAAAAAATACTCAGCGTGCCTTAATTTGTAAAGACAACACCTTTTTGTTCACAAAAAGCTCGCACCCTGGCATAGACTTGCGACGCATCAAGCTCAGAGCTATCCAGCACCAACGCATCATCAGCAGGCTTAGACGGGGCAACACTGCGGTTCTCATCGCGCTCATCACGCGCTTTGATGTCATTTAAAATCGCATCATAATCCGCCGCTTTGCCTGCTTGCTTTAGCTGTGCCACACGGCGATCGGCGCGCGCAGCAGCACTGGCGGTCAAAAATACCTTCACAGGCGCATCAGGAAATACCACCGTTCCCATGTCGCGACCATCGGCGATCACGCCATTTTGGGCTGCCATGTTGCGCTGCACATCAAGTAGCGCGGCACGCACTTTAGGAAAGACCGCAACTTTTGACGCATAGCTGCCCACCGTTTCATTGCGAATATCATCTTGTAGTGGTTTGCCATTGATGACAATTTCCACCGCCTTGGTATCGTGGTTGATCACAAAAGCAAGGTTTAAAGATTGGGTTAATTTTTCTAATTGCACTTCCAAATCTGCCACGCCATCGACAAGCAAGCCTGCTTGATGCGCAAGCAAGCCAACGATGCGATACAGCGCGCCACTATCCAGTAAATTATAGCCCAATTCATCCGCCAAGCGATACGCCAGCGTACCTTTGCCTGCGCCACTTGGGCCATCGATACAGATGACGGTGTGTGTTTGATTTGTCATAATAAATTCTCAAACCTGTTTAAAGTTCTTAACTTTTTGCCAATTTTTCTGATCGTTTATCTTTACGGCGTTGTTTAAAAAAATTACTCAATACTTGTGAGCATTCACACGCCAATAAGCCATTTTGTACCGCGATATGATGATTATAAAAATCCATCTGATGCAAACTTAACCGACTGCCAACCGCGCCAGATTTCGGCTCACTTGCGCCATATACCACACGAGTGACGCGCGCATGAATCAGCGCCCCAAAGCACATAGTACAAGGCTCAAGCGTCACATACAGCGTGGTATCCTTAGGCAGACGATAATTATTCAGCCGCGCACAAGCATCCTGCAGTGCAACGATCTCAGCGTGTGCCGTGGGATTGTGCGTACCGATTGGGCAATTATAACCCTGTCCGATGATCTGTCCATCATGCACAAGCAGCGCGCCGACAGGGATCTCGCCTGCTGCCGCGCCCTGCTTTGCCAATGCCAACGCCTGCTGCATTATCGCCACATCATCCAATGACCAAAATTGACAATGGCGAAAATGAATATCAGCCCAATTGGCTATAGGTTTCTTAAGATTAATTGACATTATCTTTAGGGTAACTGCCAATCAATCGGTGTATTGCCATGCTTGATCAAATAAGTATTGGTTTTAGAAAACGGACGGCTGCCAAAGAATCCACCGCGATTTGCCGACAGTGGCGATGGATGATTTGCCGTCAAAACCAAATGCTTGCTTGTGTTAATGAACCGCCCTTTATTCTTGGCATAACTGCCCCACAGAATAAAAACCGTACGGTCGGTTTGTTCGTTCAACACCTTGATCACATAATCGGTAAATTCTTCCCAACCTTGCTTTTGGTGGCTACCCGCCCTACCCATTTCTACGGTCAAAGTAGCATTGAGCAGCAGCACGCCTTGGGTCGCCCAATGGGTCAGATCGCCATGATGACTGACAGGTATACCCAGATCTTGCGCAAGTTCTTTTAAGATATTCTGAAGACTTGGCGGTTTTGGGATGATCTTTGGCACACTGAACGATAAGCCCATCGCCTGCCCTGCACCATGATAAGGATCCTGCCCCAAGATCACCACTTTCACCTGCGATAATGGCGTCAGATGAAAGGCGTTAAAAATCTGCTTGGTCGGCGGAAAAATCTCTTTGCCTTCTGCGTACTCGCCTTGTAAAAAAGTCCGCAAGCCATCCATCGTCGGGCTTAATAACGCAGGCGCCAGTGCCATTTTCCATTCATCGGGCAGCTGTACACGCGCAAGGGTCGCCTGTGCTTGTTCTGTCAATTGCATCATTTTATCTTATTTCTTTTTGAAGGGAACAGATGAAGTTTTGACCACCACAGTGCCTGCCAATTTATCATGCCATCCTTGTCTGTTACGATCACGACTTGCGATGAAATAGTTAATCATCAATAAAATCAATGATAAGTTAATCGGCACAGGTAAGCCTGATGCTACTTGATAAATCACAAACAGCAGCAGCACACGCAAAATCACGCGCTTAAAGAAATTGGGCTTGTCATGCGTCTTATCATCGACCGTGCGAATACCGACCACCATTTTACCAAATGACTGACCGCGCGCGATGATCAAAATCAGCTGAATCACTACATATGACAAAATCAGCGCACTGGTAAGCGTCATCGCCTGCGGTGCAATCTGCGTCGCAAGCTCTTGGGCATATGCCATGCGCTCAGTGAATGCGCCTGTATTCAGCTTGACAGGATCAGGATTGAGCGACATAAAGCTTTGTAAAAACGGCAACAGGCTCAATAAAAACAGCACAAAATTCACCACCGTCGCCAAAAAGCGCGAACCGATGCTGGCATAAATCGCCTGCTCACCTGCTTTAGGTTGCATGCTTTGCGGTGCGCGCTCTTGGGTGGTTTTAGCTTGCTCAGGGGTAGCGCGACCATACAAATCAGCAACACTGACGCGTTTTTTATCTTCAGTCTTTGGCAGAGCATCATCAGTCGGATGAAAATCAGGATTATCCCCAAAACCGCGCTGCTGTGGTGCAGTTGTGGTTTGGCTTGGTGCGACTGTACTGGCAGACTCAGGCAAAACAGGCGCATAATGCAATTGACCTTGGGTTAATTCGCCCAATTTTTGCCATTGACTCATTCCCTTATGCCACGCCAAATCATCCAGCAGTACTTCGCCTGATGACAGCATGGTGTTTAGTTCATCTAGGGTATAAGGCCCTGCTTGCACATTATTTCTTGCCAAATAGATTTTCATAAACCGCCTAATTGTTTTACTTAAATTTTTAAATGCAACCTAGTATTGTAAACCATATGATAGAAATAAAAAAGGCTTCAGCCGATAAATTGATACAAAAATAAAACAGCACAAGTATCGTACTCATGCTGCTTTATTCAGTTTAACTCATAATCACTTATGATTTATTCTTATCATCTGCTAGGAACAACCAAGTATCAAGCACCGTATCTGGGTTTAGCGATACTGAGCTGATACCTTGTTCCATCAGCCAATAGGCAAGATCTGGATGATCTGATGGGCCTTGACCACAGATACCGACATATTTGCCTTGTGCGCGGCAAGCATCGATGGCAGTTTTTAGCAGTTTTTTCACCGCTGGATCACGCTCGTCAAACAGATGCGAGACAATGCCTGAGTCACGGTCTAGACCTAGGGTCAGCTGCGTTAAGTCGTTTGAACCGATTGAGAAACCATCGAAATATTGCAAGAATTCATCTGCCAAAATCGCATTGGTCGGCAGCTCGCACATCATGATAATTTCAAGATCATTTTCACCGCGTTTCAGACCATTTTTCTCAAGCAATTCAATCACTTGCTGTGCTTCGCCTGTGGTACGCACAAATGGAATCATGATCTTGACATTGGTCAAGCCCATGTCATCACGCACATATTTTAGCGCGCGGCATTCAAGCTCAAAGCAGTCGCGGAAATTTTCTGACACATAGCGACTGGCACCACGGAAACCAAGCATTGGGTTTTCTTCTGATGGCTCGTACAGCTTTCCGCCGATTAGGTTGGCATATTCATTTGACTTAAAGTCAGACATACGCACGATCACAGGCTTATCACGGAATGCCACCGCAAGCGTTGAGATACCTTCGATCAGCTTATTGATATAGAATTCAACTGGTGAATTATAACCTGCCATGCGCTCTTGTACCGCTTGTACGGTTTCTTGTGGTAGGCTATCGATGTTCAATAGCGCCTTTGGATGCACGCCAATCATGCGGTTGATGATAAACTCAAGACGCGCAAGACCCACACCTTCGTTCGGGATTTGGGCAAAATCAAAGGCACGATCTGGATTGCCGACATTCATCATCACCTTAAAGCCAAGCTCAGGCATGGTGCTGATTGAATTACGCTGTACTTCATAGTCCAGTAAGCCTTCATAAATAAAGCCAGTATCACCTTCAGCACATGATACAGTCACTTCTTGACCATCGGTCAGCACTTCGGTGGCATTACCAGAGCCGACGATCGCAGGCACACCCAGCTCACGCGCGATGATCGCCGCATGGCAAGTACGACCGCCACGGTTGGTGATGATCGCTGATGCGCGCTTCATCACTGGTTCCCAATCTGGATCAGTCATGTCTGATACCAGCACATCACCGTCTTGGACTTTGCTCATCTCATTTAGATTGGTGACGATACGCACCTTGCCGCCGCCGACACGCTGACCGATAGAACGACCTTCGGTAAGTACTTTTGCACCTTTAGAATTGATGACATAGCGCTCCATGTGGTTCTTGTCTTGGCGAGACTTGACCGTTTCTGGACGCGCTTGCACGATGAAGATTTCACCTGTGTCGCCATCTTTTGCCCATTCGATGTCCATCGGCTGACCGTAATGCTTCTCGATGATCATCGCTTGCTTGGCAAGGCGTGTCAGCTCATCGGTGGTTAGGGCAAATTGATTGCGATCGGCTTTTTCGACATCGACAATCTTGGTTGATTTGGTGGTGCTGCCTTCATCGCCATAGACCATTTTCTTTTGTTTTGAGCCTAGGTTACGGCGCACGACCGCTGGGCGATTTTGTTCAAGCAATGCTTTTGATAGATAAAACTCATCTGGGTTTACCGCGCCTTGCACGACCATCTCGCCCAGACCATAGCTTGCAGTGATGAAGACCACTTCATCAAAGCCTGACTCGGTATCTAGCGTAAACATCACGCCTGAAGTACCTGTCTCTGAGCGCACCATACGCTGAATGCCTGCTGACAGCGCCACGCCTGCGTGCTCAAAGCCTTTGTGCACGCGATATGCGATCGCACGGTCGTTGTACAATGAAGCAAAGACTTCTTTGATCGCGATCAGTACATTGTCAATACCGCGAATGTTTAAGAAAGTCTCTTGCTGACCTGCAAATGATGCATCTGGCAAGTCTTCTGCTGTTGCTGATGAGCGCACCGCCACCGCGATGTCTTGACCGCCTGATAATTCATCGAACGCTGCACGGATTTCATCTTCTAGATCTTTTGGCAATTCTTGGTCAATCACCCAACCACGAATCTTCGCGCCTGTCTCGGTCAAAAGCTCAACATTATCAACATCCAAGCCTTTTAGCTCAGCATTGATCTTATCCAATAGACCTGTTTCGTTCAAAAAGCGGTTGAACGCATCAGATGTGGTGGCAAAGCCATTTGGCACATTCACACCTAAGTTGCCCAAGTGGCTGATCATCTCGCCCAGTGACGAGTTTTTACCGCCGACCAGTTCAACATCGTGCTTGCCCAGCTGATTAAATGGAATGACTTGCTTGCTCATGGTGATAAACTCCAAATAAAGGAATGCTGTAATAAGATTTCATTAATCTGCCATCATAACGATGGTGTGATTTGATATTAAATCTGTATCAAAGCAATTTATAAGATTTGTCGATTATAACGACAAAAAAAACAATACACAATGCATTTATCGTTATATTTTTGAATTATATACTGACATTTTTAAAATATATATCAAAACCCTTGAATTTTTTATTATTTTATGATTCAAATTCATTCAATGATACAAAACACAACACAGCCGCCGTGCAATTTACTCACAACTTTTATTTTTTATGCTATAATCAGCCAATATGATTGTTTAAAAGGTGCTTTTGACATGTATGTCCACACCCCCACACCAAGTACCCCACCCAAAGACCCTGTTCGCAGTGCGTTTTTTATCTCTGATGGCACAGCGATCACCGCAGAAACGCTAGGCAAATCGCTATTAAGCCAGTTCGCTGATGTTGAATTTGATATTCAAGTCATCCCTTATGTTGATAGCGTTGAGCTTGCCAAGGATGCAGTTGCTCGCATTAATAAAGCTTATAAAAATACCAATCTGTTGCCACTGGTCTTTGATACCATCGTCAGCGATGAGATTCGCGAAGTCATCAATACTGCCAATGCGTGCAATCTTGATATCTATGAAGGCTTGATCACGCGTATTGCCACCGAGATCAACCACAAGCCAAATCCACACGCAGGCATGGCGCACAGCAGTGTCGATTCGGATGACTATAAAGCGCGTATCGATGCGGTGCATTTTGCCTTAGATAATGATGACGGCGCGCGTATTACTCATTATGATGGCGCAGATATTATTCTGGTCGGTCTGTCGCGCTCAGGCAAAACACCGACTTCGCTGTATCTTGCCCTACAATACGGTATCCGCGCAGCGAACTATCCATTGACCGAAGAAGACTTGGACACCAGCAACCTACCCCCTGCCCTAAAAGCACATAAGCATAAATTATTCGGTCTAACCATCGATACCGAACGCTTGGTGCGCATTCGCCAAGAGCGTAAAGCAGGCAGCCGCTACGCAAGTCTTGCTCAATGTCAAGCTGAGCAGCAAGCAATCCAAGCCATCTACAGCACCCAAAAAATCCCCAATCTGAATGTTTCTGAAATGTCTGTCGAAGAGATCGCCACGCGTATCCTTCAGATGACTGGACTGAAGCGTCGCATTGGGATGTGATTGTAAATTATTTATTTTTAATTATTATTTAAATTTATTATGAAAAAAATTGCTTTAATTACCCTAAGTTCTGCCGTACTACTGACTGCTTGCCAAAAAAGCGTGCCGAAACCCGAACCGCTATATGTGCCAAACATCGCCCTTGCCCCATCGCAAGTGCTAGAGATCGCACCGACACGCTCAATCTGCCAATCATCACAGCCAATGCAATGCTTGACTGTCAAAGTACAAGGCACAAGCGATCAAAATGCGTTCGGTATTGGTTATAACAGCATCAAAGGCTTTGAGCCAAAAACTGGTGTCAGCTATAAGATCCGGGCTGCACAAGAGATTGACCAAAATACAGGGCAGCCGACAGGGTTTTGGCAATTAAGCGAAGTGCTGTCACAATATTAATAACTGCCCAAAGATAGCCAAAAACACAATGCGGTAATTTAAGGATTGCGAATGACAAAAAAAAGCAAACAACCCAATAATCAACAACACAAAATCAATAAGGAAGCCGCCGTGACCAATGAAACTCTCGACGCGGCAGTCGAAACTGCCAACACCCAAAGTACCGCCGCCACCCAGCAAGGTAACACCTTTGAACATGTGGATCACGACCATCTGCACCCAAGCCTAATCAGCCCCTTAGATGGTCGCCGTATCGGTCTGAACACACATACCAAAAGTAAAATCAAGCACGGCTATGAATACGACGCCATCGTCCTAGGTGCAGGCCCTGCTGGTGAAGCGGCAGCGATGAAGCTTGCTAAATCAGGCTACCGTGTCGCTGTCATCGATCCGCGCGAACAAGTCGGCGGTAACTGCGCGCATGTCGGTACGATTCCAAGTAAAGCACTGCGCCAATCGGTATTTAACTTGATCAGCTTTCGCCGTGATCCACTATTTAATAAAGCCAAAGAAAGCTATCAAGTGCCACTGAATAAAGTACTGAGCCGTGCGCGTGAAGTCATCCGCACACAAGTACAGACACACAAGCTATTTTATGAGCGTAACCAAATCGAAGTCATCCAAGGCTGGGGCAGTTTCATCGATGCGCATACTTTGGAAGTCTATACCCACGATCATGAACCCACCAAAACCATCACCTTTAACCAAGCAGTGATCGCGGTCGGTTCACGCCCTTATCGTCCTGATACACTTGACTTTGAGCATCCGCGCGTCTTTGACTCTGATACTATCTTGCAGATGGATTATATCGCGCGCAAGATCATCATCTACGGTGCAGGCGTCATCGGCTGTGAATACGCATCGATTTTCACAGGGCTTGGCTATGTGGTTGATTTGATTAACAATAAAGAGCAGCTGTTAAGCTATTTGGATGAAGAGATTTCGGATGCATTAAGCCACGACTTACGCCAATTCGGTGTGCGCATTCGCAACCACGAAGAGATTGATCGTCTTGAGACGCACGATGACTGCGTGATTCTACATCTAAAAAGCGGTAAAAAGATCAAATCAGACGCTATTCTATGGTGTAACGGTCGCTCGGGCAATACCGACAGTCTAAACCTAGAAGCCGTGGGCTTAACCGCCAACAACCGCGGTCAGCTGGAAGTTGATCAAACCTATCGCACCAGCGCGCCACACATCTATGCGGTCGGTGATGTCATCGGTTGGCCATCACTGGCATCGGCTGCCTATGACCAAGGTCGTAATGCGGCAGGCTTTATGGTCGGTGATAAAGATGCCGAGTTCATCAGCAGCGTACCGACAGGTATTTATACCATTCCTGAGATTTCAAGTATCGGTAAAACTGAAGCTGAACTGACCGCTGAGCAAATTCCTTATGAAGTCGGTCAAGCCTTCTTCAAGCACTTAGCACGCTCACAGATCATTGGTGAACGCTCAGGCGTCCTAAAAATCCTATTCCATCGCGAGACCCTAGAGATCTTGGGCATTCATTGTTACGGCAACCATGCATCTGAGATTATTCACATCGGTCAGGCGGTGATGAAGTGCGGTCATACGCTTGAATATTTCATCAATACCACTTTCAACTACCCAACGATGGCAGAAGCCTATCGTGTGGCGGCTTTGAATGGTATGAACCGAATCTTCTAAGTGTTTATGCTAAAATAAAATCACGCTCAAGTTTGGTGCTTGGGCGTGATTTTTTGATATGCTAAAAAAAATAAGCTTAATCAGGGGTTTGACTATCAGCCGTACTGTCTTTTTGGACAGGTTTGGCTACTTGTGCCAGTTTTAATAACTCATCCAAATGCTCAATCTGTATCGTGCGATTCGGATAAGGAATGCCTATGCCTGCATCATCCAAGGCATATTTGACTTCTTCTAACAGCTCGCACTGCACTGTGTACCAGTCATCATTCGTCGCCCATACGCGCAGGAGTAGATCAACTGAACTCTCACCCAGTGCCGTCACCACCACCGTTGGCTCTGGATCGGGCAGCACCTTACCGTGTTCTTTGGCAAGCTCAACCATCACCTTGCGTGCTGTGCGAATATCGGCATCATAACTGATACCCACAGCGATATCCACACGGCGCGTTGGTAATGATGAAAAATTGGTGCTGGATGAAGTCATGATGTCACCATTTGGGATGATGATTTCATGATTATTAGCCGTCTTAATGCGCGTATTGACAAGCGTGATGTCAAGCACCGTGCCTGTTTTTCCGCCCACTTCCACGACATCACCACGCCCAAAGGGACGAAAAATCACAATCAAAACACCCGCTGCTAGATTGGATAATTGATCTTTTAGCGAAACACCGATCGCTACGCCTGCTGCACCCAAAATGGCAACAAATGAGTTGGTATTGACGCCCAATTTATTCAGCGCTGCCAAAATCACCGCCACCAGCATAATGCCATACAGCAAATTGCCCAAAAAGTTTGCCGCCGTGCTATCCAGACGGCTGCGCGCCATGATGCGTTTGGCGACATTGACAATGCGCTTGCCAATCCATTTACCGACAAAGAAAATGATCAGCGCAAGAATGATCTTGCCCGACATATCGATCGCCATCTGGGTCAGTGTCGCAATATCAATAGGAATACCCAAAAACTCAAGCGCGTTATTCGTGCTATGCTCAAGCGATTCTTTGGTCACTTCAGCAGCGTGCGTGGCAGCTTCTTTGGCAGTTTCAGCGGCTTTTTGGGCGTCGCTTGCCGCTTGTGCGACAGTGTCTGCGGTTTGCTCTACCGTTTTTTCAACGACTTTTTCTGCTGCTTTGGTCACATCGGTCATAGAATGGTATCCATTTTTTTTAATTTAAATTTTAAATTTATTGATCAATAAACAGCTAAGAACTGTATGAATTTTTAACAAAAATCAGAAAAACCGACCAGTTGGTTTTTTGGCAAATTGTCCAACGCGCGCATCCACCGCCGTTGCAATCGCTTGATAATGCTCGCCCAAATGATTCTCATGCAGCACACTTGGCGCGCCTTCATCCATAGAAACGCGAATCTTAGCATCCAATGGTAACTGCCCTAATAGTGGTACACCATAAGCCGTCGCCATCTCATCACCGCCACCACTGCCAAAAATCGCTTCGGTATGACCGCACTGGCTACAAGTATGCAGCGCCATATTTTCAACAATCCCAAGCACAGGAATCTCAGTTTTATAAAACATCTCAATGCCCTTTTTGGCATCCAATAGCGCGATGTGCTGCGGCGTGGTGACAATCACCGCACCCGTCACAGGGATTCTTTGGGCAAGTGTCAGCTGAATATCGCCCGTTCCTGGTGGCATATCAATCAGCAGATAATCCAGCTGTGGCCAGTTGGTCTGATTATACAGCTGCATCAATGCCCCCGTTGCCTTGATGCCACGCCAAGCCACAGGGGTGTCTTCTGATGCGATCAGGTTGCCAATTGACAGCACCGCCATACCACCTGCATCGATCGGTACAAATTGATCATTTTCTACTTGTGGCTTGACTTCCGCAATCCCTAGCATAGCTGGAATGGATGGGCCGTAGATGTCGGCATCTAGGATACCGACTTTTTTGCCAAGCTTTTGTAGTGCAAGTGCCAAGTTCACCGTTGTTGTCGATTTGCCCACACCGCCCTTACCTGACGCGACAACGACAATGTTACTGATACGCGGGTGCGCGCTCAGCTCGCTTTGCTTAGGTGCAGCTTTGGCAGGCTTAGCATCATCTTGATGGGTTGGGATTTTGTCATCGGCTTTGGGCGCAGGCTGATACGACTGCACCACTGCATCGCTTTTGGCTTTGGCAGTATTATCAGCTTGGGCATCGGCATAGGCGATGGCTTCTTTGGCAATCGAAACATTGATATTCACTTCTTTGACACCCATCGGATACAGGCGCTGCTGCAAGCTGCGATACTCGCGCTCAAGCTCAGCGGTATCATCACTCATGCCAATGCGCATGGCAAGCTCAAGCACATCACCTTTTAGCTCCGATGATTTGACAAATCGCATAAACGGCTGACCAAACAGACTGCGCGACTCAAGCTCTGCTTGCACTTGTTCTTGTAATGACATTTTCTTTTTAAATATATTAAACATAGCTTGCCTTTGGTTTTTAATTCTCAACAAATCGCCTTATTTTAGCACAATTTGGACCGATTGACACCGCCAAGAGAAATCGCTAGAGAAACGCCTGATTTTTTGGTAAAATAAGCAATTTTCATTATCATTACGACACCATGAGCCAAACCAATACCCCTTTGCTGGTCAGCGATTATGATTATCATCTGCCTGATGAGCTGATCGCGCGCCATCCACTTGCTGAGCGTAGCCAGTCACGCCTGATGCACCTTGCTGATGACAAGATTAATGATCGACAGTTTGCTGATTTATTAGATTTATTAAATGAAGGTGATCTGTTGGTGCTGAACGACACCAAGGTTATGAAAGCACGCTTATATGGTCAAAAAGCTACAGGCGGTGCGGTGGAAGTGCTGGTTGAGCGACTTTTACCCGATGAAGATGGGATGCTGCCACACCGTGCGCTGTGTCATGTGCGCTCAAGCCGTGCGCCCAAAGCGGGTCAGACGCTGTCTTTGGCTGATGGTCAGATGACAGCCATCATGCTCGGTCGTCAAGAGAATTTATTTATCCTAGCATTCGCTGCGCCGATTTTGCCTGATTTGGATCGCTATGGTGAGATGCCGATTCCGCCATATTTTGAGCGTGATGCCGACGAGATGGACAATGAACGCTATCAGACCGTGTTTCACAATCCTGACAAGACCGCAAGCGTCGCTGCGCCGACTGCAAGCCTGCATTTTGATGATGAATTATTACATAAAATTAAAAACAAAGGCGTGCAAATTGCCTTTGTGACGCTGCATGTTGGCGCAGGTACTTTTGCCCCAGTTAAGGCAGATGATTTGCGTGATCATATCATGCACGCAGAATTTGCCCACTTGTCCCAAGCGACTGCCAACATCATCAATGCCACCAAAGATGCAGGCAAGCGCGTGATTGCGGTAGGCACGACGGTGACGCGCACACTTGAGACCGCGCATTTACACCGTAAAGATGGCAAGCTTGTCGAATGTGCAGGTGATACGACGATTTTTATTTATCCGCCTTATCAATTTGGTGTGGTGGATTGCTTGATTACTAATTTTCATCTGCCAAAATCAACGCTTTTAATGCTCGTTTCTGCTTTTGCAGGCGTTGATAATATCAAAAATGCTTATCAGCACGCCATCAATCAACAATATCGATTTTTTAGCTATGGCGATGCGATGTTTTTGCAGAAAAATGATGGCTTTTCTTAAAATCAGTTATTTGAAATAAAGTGATCTTTTTTTAAATAATTATTTTAGAATTACGAATTTATATTTTAGAGAAATTTATGAAATTTACCCTACACAATACCGATGGCGGTAATAATCACGCGCGCCGTGGTACAGTGCATTTGGCACATGGCGAAGTACAAACCCCTGCTTTTATGCCAGTTGGCACTTATGGTACAGTCAAAGGTATGCTACCGCGCGATATCCACGGCATCGGCGCGGACATCATTCTTGGCAACACTTTTCATCTGTGGCTGCGCCCTGGGATGGAAGTGATTCGCGAATTTGGCGGATTGCACAATTTCATTCATTGGGACAAGCCGATTTTGACCGATTCAGGCGGCTTTCAGGTGTTTAGCCTTGGGGCGATGCGCAAGATCACCGAAGAAGGTGTGGCGTTTCGCTCACCTGTGGATGGCGCGAAGGTGTTTTTGTCGCCTGAGGCTTCCATGCAGATCCAAAATGATCTGAACTCTGACATTGTCATGCAGTTTGACGAGTGCACGCCTTATCCTGCCACGCACGAAGAAGCGAAAAAGTCGCTTGAGCTGTCACTGCGCTGGGGGCAACGCTGCATTGATGAACATCAGCGACTGGGTAATAAAAACGCCCTATTTGGCATCATCCAAGGCAGTATGTACAAGGATTTGCGCACGCAATCCCTGCAGGGTTTATTAGATATGCCGTTTGATGGCTATGCAATCGGCGGTCTGTCTGTAGGCGAACCAAAAGATGAGATGATCGGCGTGCTCAATTATCTGCCAAAAGCCATGCCAAACGATAAGCCGCGCTACTTGATGGGTGTGGGTAAGCCTGCTGATATCGTCGAAGCGGTGCGCCGTGGCGTGGATATGTTTGACTGCGTGATGCCGACCCGAAACGCGCGCAATGGTCATTATTTCGTTACGGGCAATAGCGAAAATAAAGGCATCGTGCGCATCAAAAACAGCCAATATCGCCTAGATACTGCGCCGCTTGATGAGCATTGCGACTGCTACACTTGCCAAAACTTCAGCCGCGCCTATCTGTATCATCTGCACAAGTGCAAAGAGATGCTCTCAGCGCAGCTTGCCACCATTCACAATCTGCGCTACTATCAAAGACTGATGGCGGACATTCGTAAAGCCATTGAAGAAAATCGCTTTGATGAATTTGTCGCCGAGTTTTATGGCAATTGGGGCATGGCAGTGCCCGAATATGATAAGGATGAGCATCGGATTTGACAGCCGCGCAATAAAAAATCCGCCAAGCTGAATGGTTTGGCGGATTTTTGGTATTTAAATTGCAATCATGACGCAGACTTAATATCCACTTCGATCTCAAAATCTAGGACATTCGGACGCGTGGCGATGGCATCGTATTCTACACGGATGACATGGCGACCATTGTCCGTTACAGTATAAATACCATTGGCAAAGTCATGAAAAACAGGCATTCTCAGCGTTGGTTTTAGGCTACTATTCGAAACCACGACCGAGATTTGATCGCCCACTTTAGGATAGATAAAATAGTCACAAGAACTGGCAGAGATACTCTCTTGGCGTACTGACTGGGTGGTATCGACACGCTTTTGGATCAAGCGCGGACAAGCATCAGCAGCACTGCGTCGCGTCACGACATCATTCTCACCTGCCGCAGTATTGTCGATCGTCTGGGCGGTTGGCTCGGTTTTTTGGGTGTTTTCGCAGGCGCTGAGTATACACATCGCCAACACAGCAACGCCAATCGTTCGACTTGTTTTTTCAAAAAAATATTGCATCTGGTCAATTCCCGATTCACCAAACAGCTGATACCTTCTGGAAGCGTCTTTCGCCCATTGCCAAGACCGCAACTGCTTTTACTATTTACAATTATAACACAGTTTTTACAAAAGTAAACAAAAAGCCTTGAAACCAATATTCTCAAGGCTTTAGCATCAATTACTGGCCCAAAAAGCTGGTTGCGCAAGCATTGATGGTCTTGGTCACCGCCGATGCTACCACTTGGGTGCGCGCTGCAGGACTTACCGCCGCTTGAGCGATTTCGGTGATGGTGACGCTTTGTGGGGCTTTTTCAGCGACACAGCCGCAGACATTGTTTTCAAGTGCAGTTTTTTGTTCGCTGCTTAGCACCATTGACGCGGTTTTATAAATCGGTTGGTTGTTTAGCTCTGTACGGCACTTGGCATCGACTGCTTGTTGGAAAATCGCCATACCGACATTGGTCGCTGTACCCACGCCGATCGCCGTCGCATCACCTGCAGTCGCTGCACCTGTCGTACCGCCAGCCGCACAGCCCGTTAATGCTGCCACTGCCAAAATCGCTGCACCAAAACTCTTTTTCATAAGACACCTTTATTAATTAACATACCAATGAACACTTGGCTTGTAAAACTTGATCAAAAATACACACCACCACTTTATTTATATTTATGTAAAATTACCTGAAAATACAAACAAGTAGGTGCACAGTGAATGTTAAAAGGATTGTGCGATTTTTACAAGTAGCAAACTACAAACTGATACTTCAAAGTACAAATAAGTACAAATCATTACATTTGGTTACGCTTGTATCACTAAGCTTGTCGGCGTGGTGACATGGCTTAATGACTACCATTCAAGCATCAAGCACATCTGCGACAGTCGCGGATAAAACTTGCACCAAATCATCAGGATGAATACCAATATCACAGCCACGGCGACCGCCACTGATATAGATTTTGTTAAACTGCTTAGCAGAAATATCCAATACGGTTTTTAGGCGTTTTTTCTGTGCAATCGGACTGATACCACCGACGATATAGCCTGTGATGCGCTCAGCGTCTTTTGGTTCTGCCATCTGTAACTTTTTTACCCCGACGGCAGCAGCAACCTTTTTAAGATTTAATTTATGATTGACAGGTAAAATCGCCACAAAATAAGTCGCACCATCAGTTACAAGCAAGGTCTTAAACACTTCATCGACCGACAAACCCAATGCTTCAGCTGCTTCTAGCCCAAAATCATGGCGGTTTGGATCGTGCTCGTATTCATGGATACTGTGGGTGATTTTTTGCTTTTTTAATAAATTAATCGCAGGAGTCATGGCTATCCTTATTGTAAATTTCTTAAACAATATAAAATCTTAAAACCCAACAAAAAACCACAAACGCAACGCACTTGTGGTTTAGAAAGTTAAGCAATCGGCTTTAATGGCGGTACGACATCGGCATTTTGTGCGCGATTACGCATCAGATGATCCATCAGCACAATCGCAAGCATCGCTTCAGCAATTGGCGTTGCGCGTACGCCGACGCACGGATCATGACGCCCTTTGGTGATGACATCGACCACTTCACCGTCCAGATTGACGGTTTTACCTGGTGTGGTGATGCTCGCGGTTGGCTTAAGTGCGATGGCAACCTTAATCGTCTGACCGCTTGAGATACCGCCCAAGATACCGCCTGCATGATTTGCCGTAAAACCATTTGGCGTCAGCTCATCACGGCTTTCGTGACCAAACTGCCCAGCCACCGCAAAGCCATCGCCGATCTCCACACCCTTAACCGCATTGATACTCATCATCGCATGAGCAATGTCGGCATCAAGTCGATCGAACACAGGCTCGCCCAGACCCACTGGCACATTCTCAGCATAAATCTCAAGGCGCGCGCCACAGCTTGTACCTTGTTCACGCAGCGAAGTCACCAGAGCTTCAAAGCGTGGCACAGCATCGACATCACCACAGAAAAATGGGTTATTGCCCACTTCATTCCAATCCAGCTTTTCAGCCTTTTCTGTGCCGATTTGGGTAACATGGCCACGAATGACGATGCCGCATTTTTCTGCCAAATATTTCTTGGCAATCGCCCCAGCTGCCACACGCATTGCCGTCTCGCGCGCCGATGAACGACCGCCGCCACGATAATCGCGAAAGCCGTATTTCATCGTATAAGCATAGTCGGCGTGATTTGGGCGAAAAGTTGTTGCGATATTGCCATAATCTTTGGATTTTTGGTCAGTGTTACGAATCAAAAGCCCTATTGGCGTGCCAGTGGTTTTGCCTTCAAAGACCCCTGAGATGATCTCGACTTCATCAGGTTCTTTGCGCTGCGTGGCAAATTTGGAAGTACCTGGTTTGCGGCGATCCAGCTCAATTTGTAAATCTTCTGCCGACAGCGACAGTCCTGGTGGCACACCATCGACGATCGCCATCAAGCCTACGCCATGTGACTCACCGCAAGTGGTAACGGTGAACAGTTGTCCAATCGTATTGCCAGCCATGAGTTACAAGCCCCCTTTGACACGCTCAACTTGACGCGCAAAATCTTCACGATATTCAAGCAGTTCTTCACAACTGATGGCAAACACACCGCTGCCGCCCTTTTCAAAAGTCAGCCATTCAAACTGAATCTCAGGATAAGCTTGGCGCAATGCCCATTCGCTATCACCCACTTCACAGACCAACAAACCATCGCGCGTCAGATAATCAGGCGCGTCATGCAAGATTTGATGCACCAAATCCAAGCCATCTTGCCCTGCTGCCAAGGCGTGCTCAGGCTCGTGCAAAAACTCAGGCGGCAAATCTGCCATCACCGCAGCATCAACATATGGCGGATTGGTCACGATCAGCTCGTATTGATTCTCAGCAGGAATCTTGGCAAACAAATCAGACTCAAGTAAATTCACCTGATGCTCAAGCTCATGATGCTCGACATTCGTCCACGCCACTTCTAGCGCATCTTTGTCAATATCTGTGGCATCAACATTGGCATCAGGAAATGCCTTGGCAAGCGCGATGGCGATACAGCCAGAACCTGTACAAAGGTCCAAAATACGCTCAGGCGCGGCAAGCTGCTTTTCTTCCAAGCCATGATCAAAAAACTTATTCTTGCGCGCGTCATCGACATCGAAATACGGATAAAATTGCTGATTGATCAGCTCAGCAATCGGCGAACGCGGAATCAAAACGCGCTCATCGACATAAAATGGCAAACCGCAGAAATATGCCAAATTAATCAAATAACTCAATGGCTTACGCTGAATGATACGCTCAGACAACAAGGTCAGCACTTCTTGCTTTTCGCTTGGGGTAAGCTTACAGTCCAAAATCTGCTCATCTGCCGACCATTGCAATGACAATGAATGCAGCACAATCGCCGCTGCTTCAGCAAATTCATCGGTCGTGCCTTGCGCCACCACCACATCATATTGGCGCAGTTTCGTCACCACAAAGCGGATAAAATCACGAATGGTCACCAAAGCTTGCTCAGCTTCGCCAAGCTCAGCGTACAAAGCCGCGATGTCTGCTTGGGTCAGATCGCCATTTTCGCTTGGAATGTATTCAAATTCATGCTCTAATAAGTCGTCATGATTTGCAGTTTCATTAAATTCTGACATAAATAACCTTAAAATTCGGATTTATCCACAGGCGCGATTGGCAAGTTCATCTACATCACCCATTCACGCCCAAAATTAGGTGAAAATTGCCCTTATTATAAAGAAAAGCGGTGAAAATTACCACAATTGCCACAGTGAATTTCTAAAATTTTCATCATTTGATAAAGATCAATCATAAAGCGCGCGATTGGGTTTGGATTTATCCAGAAAAATTGCTACACTATGCAAAAGCTTTTTTGATTTTAATTGAAATACACTGGACAATTGAATGAAACACAATGAATATTGCTTGCCTAATGGCATGAGCGCTGAGACTTTTTTGGCAGAATATTGGCAGAAAAAGCCGCTTTTGATTAAGGGTGGTTTGCCTGCTTTGGTGGGAATGTTTGAACCTGAAGATGTGCTTGGATTGGCTTTAGAAGATGGTGTATCGGCGCGTCTGATCAGCCAAAGTGACGCCGATGAAAGCCAATGGTCATTGAAAAACTCGCCACTTTGTGAAGAAGATCTACAAAATACACCAAAGCTTTGGACGATCTTGGTACAAAATCTTGAGCAGTGGTCGCCTGAATTAGGTGAGTTGTGGTCGCATTTTGACTTTATTCCAAAATGGCAACAAGACGACATCATGGTCTCGGTCGCGCAAGCCGGTGGCTCGGTGGGTGCGCATTATGATGAGTATGATGTGTTTTTGGCGCAAGGTTATGGCTCGCGCCGTTGGCAGCTGGGCAAGATGTGCGACGATGGCACGCCATTTGTGCCTAATCAGCCTATTCGCCTATTGGATGATATGGGCGAGATCATCTTTGATGAAGTGCTGGAAGTGGGCGATGTGCTGTATGTACCGCCGATGCTGAGTCATCATGGTATCGCTCAAGATGATTGCTTGACTTTCTCATTTGGTTTTCGCCGCCCAAACCTTGTACAGATCATCGATGAAGTCGCCGATGTCGCAACCAACCACTCAGAACTTTTCCGCGTTTTGACCTTGCCACAAGCCGCACAAGCCGATGCTTATGAGCTGAGCCGTGATAGTATTGCCGCGATGAAGCAGGCGCTGCTTGACCTACTTAATTCAGAAACAGGTGATCAAATCATCGCCGATGCAGTGGCTGAACTGGTCTCAAAACGCCAATATGAACTACTTGCTTTTGAAGATGAGCTAAATAGCCAAGAATTAAAATTACGCCTAAGTGATGGTGAGTGCCTGATGCTCAATCCTGCTTGTCGCTTTGTGCGTGTGAATGATGACTGGTATATCAATGGCGAGTGTATCTGCCTGAATGATACCACCCTATCGGTGTTTGTACGCTTGATTGACGGCGAAGTCCTAAGTTATGATGATGTGCCAAATGCCACCATGGATGAAATCACTGGCTGGCTGAATGATAATTGGTTGGTGTTGGTGTAAGTTTATTCTGCTGATGACCCTGCCATGATCTGATAATGGATTGTGGCAGGGTTTTTGTTTAACTTATCAAATTCACTATTTTATTAACAAAAACAAAAAACCCCCAAAGCTATACACTTCAGGGGTTTGTAATCCTTTAAGGATTATTCTTCGTCAGCATCAGCAGCTGGTGCATCTTCGCTTAGGATAGTTACCAAGATGTCAGCAGAGATATCATGGTGTAGTTGGATGGTAACTTTGTACTCACCAACTTGACGGAATGCGCCTTCAGGCATCTTCACTTCTTGACGATCTACTTCTAGGCCAGACTTAGTCAAGGCATCAGCGATGTCACGAGTACCGATAGAACCGAATAGCTTGCCTTCATCACCAGACTTAGCACGCATGATGACATTTACATCAGTTAGTGCTTCAGCGCGTTGCTTAGCAACTTCTAGTTCTTTTGCTTCGATCGCTTCTAGTTCAGCACGGCGTGCTTCAAACTTAGCGATGTTCGCTTCAGTTGCAGGTAGTGCTTTGCCTTGTGGGATTAGGTAGTTACGACCGTAACCAGCTTTTACATCAACCGTTTCACCAAGTTTACCAAGATTAACGACACGCTGTAATAGAATAACTTGCATGATTTATCTCCGTTAATTACTTGTGGTTGTCAGTGTATGGCAATAGAGCCAAATAGCGAGCTTGCTTGATCGCCACAGCCAATTGACGCTGATATTTGTTAGAAGTACCAGTGATACGGCTAGGAACGATTTTGCCATTTTCGCTGATGTATTGCTTTAGTAGTTCTACATCTTTGTAATCGATGTGAGTGATGCCTTCAGCGGTAAAGCGGCAGAACTTACGACGACGATAAAAACGTGCCATGATGAAATCTCCTTAATTAGTTATCGCTGTCAGCGTCGCTCTCACCTTGCTCGGTGCGAACTTCGTTACGACGGTTAGCTTTGCGAGTGCGCTTATCTTCTGCTTCTTTCGCTAGTGGCGATTGTTCAGTGATAGCTGCTTCGCGGCGGATAACTAGGCTACGGATGATGGCATCGTTGTACTTGAACAATTCTTCTAGCTGAGCTAGAGTTTCGTCGTTACATTCGATGTTCAGTAGCACATAGTGTGCTTTGTGGATTTTGTTGATTGGGTAAGCCAATTGACGGCGACCCCAGTCTTCTAGACGATGGTTCGCACCACCATTCTCTTCAACGATAGTACGGTACTTAGTTACCATGTCGGCAACTTGGTTGCTTTGGTCTGGATGAACCAATAGCACCACTTCATAATGTCTCATAAGGACTCCCTACGGATTAAAACAGCCACCATCAGACCGTATCTGACAGCAGCAAGGAGATTGAAAAACAAGGCTTGGCAAGCCAAACCTATTTAACAAAGCGCGTATTATACACACAAAATTAACCAATGACAAGTTTTATTTTACTTAACCATTGGCAATCAAACTTATGCCTGTGACTGGTTTTGGTTCATTTGGCGTTTTTGTTCTTGGATGCGTGCGGTTTCTGCTTGATTTTCGGTGGTATTTGCGATTACGCTACGCAGCATTTGCCAAATCGCACCAACGACAAGCAAGGCTGCAAACACTGCCAAAATCGGCAAAAACGCCACCACAGCACCCGCAAAATCTTTCATCAAAATCGCATGAAACACACCAAGCATCGCAGGTGCAACTTCACCGCCGCCACCAGCTGCCTGACCAGGTGCGAACAAAATCGCTGCCACCATCACCCAACTGATACCCTTAAAAGGACGCGGAAACAATCGCGCAATCAGCCACCACAGAGCCAACACCAGCACACATCCCACGACATACACCGTCAATGGCAACTGCGCCGCAGGTATTGAGTCTGTGACATTAGCCCACCATGCAAAAAATCCTGCCAAGGCTTCGCTGATTTTCTCAAGCGGCAAATCTTTCAACCAATTCATGGATACTACCAACTATGAAATTTTCGCCTATTTTATCATGCTTTTTGTCAAAAACTGTTAAAAATTCGTAAAATGGCAAAAATTTGCATAAATTCAATCAGTTATGTATGCTTAGTCGTACTTTTTATCTTGGGCGTCACGCGCTTTAGCCAATGCTTGTGCTGCCAAAATATCCGCAGGCGGTGCTTGCACATAATAACCCTGCTCACTAAGCTTAGCACGCACTTCATCGATATTGGCGCGTGCCAATTTATCACGCGCTGACAAATCCAAATGTAGTACAAACTGCCCCATACCAAGCTTAGCACGCATCGCAGCAGGCAGCACGCCAAGCCAATCGGTCAGCTTATCGGTGTCATTGGGATAATCAGGACGCGCGATATACACATACCAATCTTCGTTTTTTGGAAATTTATACACATCACAATGCATGGACTCACCTTTATTCATCTTTTAAATATTCATCAGTGCTTTTTAATCACAAATTACCCACAAAGGCAAATTTGGCGTGAAAATCAAACAATTCTTACGCCAATTTTACACAAAAAGCAATATTTTTGGTAAAAGTCGATAATTTTACTTGTAAATTGTAGCATTATTTTTCATAATAAGGGGGTCTGATTTTCAGGAGAGCGTGTTTTTGTTTTTAAATGGAAGGATAAAACAGCAAAACACCACCGAAGGCGTAAACTGTGCTTGACACATTCCCCATAATCGCTCAGGTAAAAGGACTGAAAATCTCGATAAATCTCAATGGTTTATCAACACAATCTGGAGAGTGGCGGCTTGTACCAATGTACCAAACACACAAGCTTTGCCCACCGAAGGGAAGAAGATTGCTTTTGTCCTAAAAGTAATTGAAAATCTCAGGTCAAAGGACAGATGGGGTGCTGATTGTTGGGCGTAATTGCCCTAAATTTGTCATAATTGCGTGTTATCATTGATTTGATACTATACATTAATTTGATACAAAGCAAGACAAATTGCGATGTTTGCACTTTTTTCTGAAAATAAGGAATTTACCATGACCGCACCACAACGCACCCCTTTATACGATTCTCATGTCGCTTTTGATGGCAAGCTGATTGACTTCGGCGGTTGGGAATTGCCTGTCAATTATGGCTCACAAATCGTCGAACACGAAGCTGTGCGTACCGATGCAGGGATGTTTGATGTCTCGCATATGCTAGTGACTGATGTGACTGGCGACAATGCCAAAGCATTTTTCCGTAAGCTTATCGCCAATGATGTCAATAAACTTGGCTTTGTTGGTAAAGCACTGTATTCAGCAATGCTAAACGACAATGGCGGTGTGATTGATGACCTAATCGTTTATCGCACTAGCGAAGATGAAACCACTTATCGTATCGTCTCAAACGGCGCAACTCGTGAAAAAGACTTAGCGCAATTTGCCAAAGTCGGTAGCGAATTTGGCGTGACACTAAATCCACGCTACGATGTGGCAATGCTTGCTGTTCAAGGCCCAAAAGCGATTGAAAAACTACTCACCGTCAAGCCTGAATGGGCGGAAAAAGTCAACGCACTTAAGCCATTTGTTGGCGTCGATCTTGGTGATGATTGGTTCGTCGCTCGCACAGGTTACACTGGCGAAGATGGCGTGGAAGTGATCATGCCTGCCGATAAAGCAGGAGAATTTTTTAAAGCGCTAGCAGATGCAGGTGTACAGCCATGCGGTCTGGGCGCTCGTGACACCCTGCGTATGGAAGCAGGTATGAACCTATACGGCAACGATATGGACGATGATGTCAGCCCACTAGAAGCAGGCATGGCATGGACGGTAGATCTAAAAGATGAAAGCCGTGATTTTGTCGGTAAAGACAAGCTTGTCGCCCTAAAAGCTAATGGCGTCAAAGTCAAGCAAGTTGGTCTATTATTGACTGGTAAAGGTGGCGTACTGCGTGACCATATGGAAGTCGTGACCGATGCAGGTAATGGCATCACCACAAGCGGTGTCTTTAGCCCAAGTCTAAAACAATCTATCGCCATCGCTCGTGTGCCAAGTGACTTCACTGGTGATACCGCCAAAGTCATCATGCGTGGCAAAGAAGTCGATGTCCGTGTATTGAAATTGCCATTTGTCCGTAATGGTAAAAAGCAGTTTAATTAATTCATTATTTAACCCTTTTAAAATACAAACCCCACTCACAGGAGAGAACCCATGAGCAATATCCCAGCTGATCTAAAATATGTCGCAAGCCACGAATGGCTACGCCTAGAAGCAGACGGCACCATCACTGTCGGCATCACTGACCACGCCCAAGATGCGCTTGGCGATGTGGTATTCGTTGAGCTACCAGAAGTTGGCACCACTGTTGAAGCCGACCAAGAAATCGCTGTCGTTGAATCTGTCAAAGCCGCATCTGATGTCTATGCACCGATCGCTGGTGAAATCGTTGAGATCAACGAAGAGCTGGTAGATAGCCCAGAGCTTGCGAACGAAGACCCATACGGCAAAGCATGGTTCTTTAAAGTTAAGCCTGCCAATCCTGCCGATTATGACAGCCTAATGAGTGCAGAAGAGTACGAAAGTAGTCTGTGATTAAAAAGTCATGGCGTGAGTTTGATATTCACGTCATGACTTTTAATTTTAGCAACATTAAATGAAAGTAGAAGTTTTAGAATACGACAATTACTCAAAAATTCATTATTATAATGATGGTATGAGTTATCGTGTTTTAATTTTGGATAATAACAAACACATTATCCAAGATGAAATCTCTGAATATGACCCAAGCGGTAAATTGATTGCTGATGTTGTGTTTGGTATAGACCACACTACAATTATTGGTATGCGTAAATATACGGAGCATGGTTTTGAAGATTATCGCAAACTCAATGATAAATTAATTTTAACCCAATCTCAAAAAACAGAATGGATTGAAGTTGATAAAAAAGCCAAAACATCATTTTATGACACAAATGGCGATTTGGTTTATTATGATATTTTTGAAAAAGATGATGATTGTGGCATGGTCATTATGGGTTCTTTTGACAAAAATGACATACAATTTTTTTGGGATAATTCACCCAATGAAGTGAAATTATTACAAAGCTATTCTGATTACTAACCCTAAAAGGATAACTTATGTTATTTAACACCTTTTCCGATTTATTTTATGAAAATGCTTTTGTCCATCGCCATCTTGGCAAGGATGCAAGCGAACAACAAGCCTTACTAAAAGCTGTTGGCTTTGACGATATGGACAGCTTTATTGATGCTGTCGTCCCAAAAGCAGTTCGCTTGGGCAAAGAGCTTGATTTGCCAGTGGCAATGAGCGAGCACAATGCCCTAGCCAAATTGCGCAAAATGGCGGACAAAATCACCGTCTCAAAAAGCTACATCGGTCAAGGCTATGCACCAACTCGCCTACCTGCGGTTATCCAGCGCAATGTACTAGAAAATCCAGGCTGGTACACCGCCTACACCCCATACCAAGCCGAAATCGCCCAAGGTCGCCTAGAAGCTTTGCTAAACTTCCAACAAGTCTGTATTGACTTGACTGGCATGGACTTGGCAGGTGCATCACTGCTTGATGAAGCGACCGCCGCTGCCGAAGCGATGGCGATGGCAAATCGTGTCAGCAAATCAAAATCAAACCAATTTTTTGTCGATAGTCGCACCTATCCACAGACCCTAGATGTCATCCGCACGCGCGCGAAGTACTTCGGATGGGATGTGGTTGTTGGTGATTTTGACACCGCGAAAAACGGCGAATATTTCGGTGCTTATTTCCAATATGTCGGCCGTGAAGGCGATGTGGTTGATTTGACTGACATCATCGCAGCTGTCAAAGAAAAAGGTGCTTATGCCATCGTCGCCAGTGATATCCTAAGCCTAGTCCTGCTTAAATCCCCTGCCAGCATGGGTGCTGATATTGCTCTAGGCAGCACACAGCGTTTTGGTATCCCAATGGGCTTTGGCGGTCCACACGCAGCGTATTTTGCATTCAAAGATAAAGATAAGCGTTCTGCCCCTGGTCGTATTATCGGTGTATCTATCGATGCTCAAGGCAACACCGCTCTACGCATGGCACTACAGACTCGTGAACAGCATATCCGCCGTGAAAAAGCCAACTCAAACATCTGTACTTCTCAAGTACTACTTGCCAACCTAGCTGGTATGTACGCTGTCTATCATGGCCCAGTGGGTCTAAAACGCATTGCCACTCGCATTCATGCACTGGCGGTGGCGTTTAGTGACGCCGTCAAAGCCAAATTCGCTGTCGTACATGGTACATTCTTTGATACCGTGCTTGTGGATGTGGCGGACAAAGCGACAGCCGATGGCATCATGCAAGCTGCCAAAGCGGCAGGCTATAGCCTATGGCGTGATGGCGACACTCGCATTTCGGTAGCGTTTAACGAATTGACTGACGAAGAAGAATTTAACGCTCTTTGTGGGTTCTTCGGTGTCGCTGGTACTCTAGATGAAGTCAAATCAGTGCTTGGCTCACAAGTGCGTACTGATGACATTTTGACCCATCCCGTGTTCAACAGCCACCACACTGAGCATCAGATGCTACGCTATCTAAAATCACTAGAAGACAAAGATTTGGCGATGAACCGCTCAATGATTTCGCTTGGCTCGTGCACCATGAAGCTCAACGCGACGAGCGAAATGCTACCAATCACTTGGAATGAGTTTGCTAATGTACACCCGTTCGCACCACGCGACGAAGTGGTCGGCTACATTGAGATGATTGACAGCCTACAAGACCAGCTAAAAGCCATCACAGGCTTTGATGAAATCAGTATGCAGCCAAACTCTGGTGCATCTGGTGAATATGCCGGCCTACTTGCTATTCGCCGCTATCACGAAAGCCTAGGTCAAACCGACCGCAATGTCTGCCTAATCCCACGCTCAGCACACGGTACCAACCCTGCTACTGCTCAGATGATGGGTATGAAAGTTGTCGTCGTAGCGACCGACGAGCAAGGTAATGTCGATCTTGATGACCTAAAAGCCAAGTGTGAAGAGCATTCAGCCAACCTAGGCGCTTTGATGATTACTTATCCATCAACACATGGTGTGTTTGAAGAAGGCATCCGTGATATCTGTGATCTGATTCACACTCATGGCGGTCAAGTCTATATGGACGGCGCTAACATGAACGCCCAAGTCGCCATCATGCAGCCTGCTGATGTCGGTGCGGACGTGCTACACATGAACCTACACAAAACCTTCTGTATCCCACACGGCGGTGGCGGTCCTGGCATGGGTCCGATTGGTCTGAAAAAACACCTAGCGCCATTCATCGCAAGCCACAGCGTCGCCCCTGTGCATAATGCTGTCGAAGGTCAATCTGCTGTCTCAGCAGCACCGTACGGCTCTGCAAGCATCCTGCCAATCTCATGGATGTACATCACCATGATGGGTCGTGATGGTCTATTGGCAGCGACCAAGCAAGCGCTACTTAACGCCAACTATGTGGCAAGCCAGCTATCTGCTGACTACCCTGTGCTATACACAGGTAAAAATGGCCGTGTGGCACACGAATGTATCATCGATATTCGCCCACTCAAAGCAGAAACTGGCATCACCGAGACTGACATCGCCAAGCGCCTGATGGACTACGGTTTCCACGCGCCGACCATGTCATTCCCTGTGGCAGGCACCTTGATGATTGAGCCGACCGAATCTGAGAGCAAAGATGAGCTTGACCGCTTTATCTCAGCATTGAAGCAAATCAAACAAGAAGCCCTAAAAGTACAAGCAGGTACCGACGGCTGGACAGCGGACAATAACCCACTGGTGAACGCACCGCACACCCAAGCAGTCATCGCTGGTGAATGGGATCGCCCATATAGCCGCACTGAAGCTGCTTTCCCACTAGACTACATCAAAGCACACAAATTCTGGCCATCAGTTGGTCGTGTGGATGATGTCTATGGCGACAAGAATTTGATCTGTTCTTGCCCAAGTATCGATAATTATGAATAACTCATGATTTAGCAGTGCAAATCGCCCATCGATCAATCGGTGGGCGATTTTTTATATACTTAATAACTTTGTTGAAATTCAAACAAAATAAAAAACCAACCGACTGGTTGGTTTTTAGCATTCAATCTGGCTCAATCATCATTCGCTGATGTGATGCGTTTGACATTTTTATTCACTGGTGTGGCATCGCCATCGACCGTCGTACCGCCAAAGCCTGATTTACCAAAAGGATTGCCTTGTCCGAATGGATTTTGGCCATTCATACCACCAAAGGGATTGCCACCCATGCCGCCCATCGCACCGAATGGACTTTGACCGCCCATTTGATTTGCCATCATTTTCATCAGCTTGTCTTGATTTTTCATGGCATAGTTTTTCGCCGCAGTGGCTAGTTTGCGCTGCACAAATGGTAACAGCAGCACAACCGCCGCCACATCGCTGATCAGACCTGGTAACAAGAACAACACACCTGCAATGCCTGACGCCACTGCCTTAGTCACTAAGCCTTCTGATGGTTGATTGGCAGGATTGGGGATGACGCCACTTTGCATCGCTTTCATCTGCTGCGCCATTGGGTTTAGCGTGCCTGCCGCCTTACGGATAAAGCTCAATCCGATAAATGCCGCTGCCACGAACCAAAAGAACACATACCAGCCGCTCATACCAGGCATTTGGGCAACCAAATACCACACTAGCATCTCGATGATGAACCAAACCAAAGCAATGCCAACCAAAGCACCCATAGCAATTCCTTATAAAAATTCGCAAAAATAGAAAAATACGCTATACTAACAAACTATTTGGGCGATTGGCAAGTTTTCAAGCCCTTTATACTTATTAATTACGCAATATAAACATTATGACCCTAATCATCGGCATCGACCCCGGTTCGCGCAAGACAGGCTATGGCATCGTCAGCACCGAAGGCGACAAAATCACCTTTTTGGACGCAGGCACCATCCGCACAAACAGCACCGAGATGAGCGAGCGCATCGCACAGATTTTCGCAGGTATCACGCGCATCGTCACCCATTACCAAAAATACAGCGACAAGCCCATGCACGCCGCCATCGAGCAAGTATTTATGGCGGAAAACCCCGATTCAGCATTGAAGCTTGGGCAAGCGCGTGGGGCTGCCATCGCCGCACTGACCGCGCTTGATTTATCCGTCTCAGAATACACCGCGCGCCAAATCAAACAAGCCGTCTGCGGTTACGGTGCAGCGGACAAGGATCAGGTCAGCGCGATGGTCTGCCGCATCTTATCACTTGAAGTAATCCCCCAGCAGGACGCCGCCGATGGGCTTGCCTGCGCCATTTGCCACGCACATTCAAGCCATTCGATGCATAAGCTCATCGGTAACACCGCCCTACTCGGTCGCGCCACATCCAAGAAAAAAGGACGCTGGCGCCTGACCGATGATGATTTATTAAATTTAAAAAATAGATGATTCGGGAAGGTTAATTGAAAGCAAACAACCTGATGATGTTAATTTACTTAGTGTAGTCAAGTGATGTACTTTGTTGAGATACGATAATTCACCACCAATACAAAAACAGGGCAATCATTTAATCGCCCTGTTTTATCGATGATTTTGTCAATCAGCGAATCACTTCGCTCTCGACCATCTGATCAAAGACATAATAAGGATTTGGTTCGCCGTTTGGATTGTTAAACGCGTTCAAACGGATGATTTGGCGGATGTTTGGGTCAAATTTAAAACCATCAATCTGACCATCGAAATTACGCCACGCGCCTGCGCCTGTTTTGATGCCTTGTTCATCATAATTGACATTACGCACTTTTAAGCACAGCTGATCATTGCCCGCATCATCGACACAAGCCACCTTCTCGGGTGCGATCTCCCAGTATAGCTGCACAGGCTTGCCATAGCGAACTTCAGGCTTCATCGCGCCCTGCCAATGCATCACCAAGCCACCTTTCGACTGAGTCATCTCAGCGGTGAAATTGGTTTTATCAATTTTTAGCGTTAATAAACTGCCGTCCAGATCATGCGCAAAGCGATCTTCGGCATTTGTCAGATCGCCACAGTGGATCAGCGTGCTGAATGCATCACCTGTAAAAGTAACCTTACCAAGCTCCAACTGATACTCACCGCCCGCGCTATTACAGCCAAAAGTATAGCCATAACGCTGCGCGCCATTATCACTACTGAAGGTCAAAGACCCTTGTTGATTTTTAATAATATCTTGATAAACTTGCAATGGCGCACCCTGCATCGTCGCATCAACCAAGCGCCAATGATATTTCGATAAAGTTTGATAATCTGCATAAACCGCGTGCGATTGGTCAGGCAGCGCCGCCACAGGCTGAATTGTCTTCTGCGGCAGATGCACTTCGCTGACCGCACCATTCACCGCTTCACCGACCTGCTGACAACCAGCCAATGCCGCAGTAAAAGCAATACTGATGGCAGTGAGCGTCACAGTGATGGGCAAGGGGCGAAAAGTCAGCAGTTTCATAGTAGTACCATTATTTTATGAAATTTTTAAAATATCTTTTCAAATACTATAAATATTTAGTGGGTTTAGGATTGACAAATCTTGATGATGGATAATGATAATCATCAAATTTTTACCGTAGTTATTTTAGCATTTTCACCCCAAAATCACCACCGAATAGCACCGCGACTTTGTATTGATTATACGAGTAAATGTGTGTTTTTGTTAATGAATGTCGTACAATTGCAAATACACTCGTTCACTCATTACACAGTTGCGATTAGGGTAGGAATTTATACATAAGTTTGCTAGAATAGGCTTTTTATATTCTGATGACTTAAGCATTTACCATGACCGATTCTACTCAGACGAGCACAACCCTAGCACCAAGCGCGCCATTGATTGAGTTTTTTGAAGATCAAAAGCTCAATCACTTAGGCTTGACAGGCAGCAGCCTGCACGCGTGTGTCGATTATGATGAGACTTTAGTGCCTAAGCGCGGTTTGGATGCGCTGCTTGGTAAATTACCACTTGGTAGTAGCGCGCCTGTGTCGATGGATATTGATCTGTACTGCTTGGTGTTTGACCGTCAGCATCAGCTGCTAGAGCAGATTTGGTATGGTAATCTGCGTAATGATAGCGCGTCGATTCGCCATAAAGGTGATGCCCTGATCGGTGCGCAGTGCTTTGAAGACAGTCTGATCAGTCAAGAAGAGATTTGGATTCGTCCTAATGAGCTTGATGAGCAGTGCCATCAGCTTGTATTTGTCATGGCAAGTTATCACAATCAGCCGCTACGCCTTGCTAATAAAGGCATTGCCACTTTTCGCGACAATGAATACAACATCGCCCATCGCATCGAATTATCACAACTGGACAAAAAAACATGCGCCATCATCGCATGGCAGCTGACGCGTGATGGTGGTGATTTTCGCCTGTCTGCGCCATTGGCTGCACTTGATGGCTATCAATCCAAAAATAGTGGCAATTTAGCTACTGTGGTTAAAGATTGGCTAAAAAGCCATCAGCAGCGTTGGGCAGCAGATGTCAGTTCATAATGTTTAATAATTTGACATTATTATTAATTTTTAAACATTGAAATTTTAAAATTAAATAATAAAAACAGCAATGATGAATGATGGTCATTGCTGTTTTTTATTCAGATGGTATCAAGTATATTATTTAATTAAATCATCTCATGTTTTACCTTTGGAGATTCAAGCACCAAAAGCATTTTGGCTGTATGCTTAACCAAGCGGTCCAACCAGCGGCGTGCCACAATCAGATTGAGTGCATCTGCCGCGTGTGTCTGTGTATGTGCTGAATACTCAATGATCGCAAGGCGTACATCGGTTTTTTGTGCTTTCATCGAGTCGCCAAACTGTACAAAACTTGCCACAAATTCACTCGGCAGATATTCATGCTCTTGTGCCAAATATTCTGCCAACTGCTCAAACTTCGCCGTCACTTCACGCATCAATGATGCATCGGCATAACCATGCAAAACATCAATGAATTCAGCGTGTATCAGATCTTCACGAATCACACGGATATAGACGATGAGCTGTAATAAGCGCATGAGTTTTTCTTGATCGGCTTGCGACTGCGACACAGGCATTTTATTCAGATATTCATCCACTTTTTGTAAACAATCATCCAGCTGCGCGACATCAATAGCAGTACCCGACATCTCGCCGCGGCAAGCTTTCACCAGTTGGCTGAGTGTTGCTGCAACAGTTTGATTCAGTGCAGATTTGGCAGCGCTGATGGCGACTGCTGGTACAGAAAACAAGCTTTCGTCCAGATAATGCGTGTGTGCGCCATCTATGCGCTCAGGAATCATGCGCTCAAGCACCCATTGAAACTGACGCGTAAACGGCATAAAAATCATCGCACCCATGATACTAAACGCTGTGTGAAATAAGGCAATCACCAAGACATTGTCCCAATCTTGTAACCACCCTGTACGCACTTGCCACAACAGCAGCGGCATCAGCACAAAAAACGCCACCACCGCCGTCACGACATTGAACACCACATGCACCGCCGCGGTACGCTTCGCGCTCACCGTTGCGCCGATGGCAGCAAGTATCGCAGTTGCCACCGTGCCGATATTTTGCCCAATGACCAGTGTCAAGGCTTGTGGCATATCAATCGCCCCGCCTGCCAATGCCGCCAAAGTCGCGGTAATCGCCGCACTCGATGACTGCAGCAAAATGGTCATCACAATGCCAATCAGCACCAAAATCAGCCGCGTCAAGACATCATCATTCGACCAACGCGCCAAATCCACTTGCTCAGCAAAGCCTGCCATCGCACTTTGTAGAAAATCAATGCCGATAAACAACAAGCCAAAACCTGCCAAAGCAAGCCCTAGCAGCGCGACAGTATTTTTGCCAAGCAATTTCATCATCGCGCCGACACCGACCATCGGCAAGGCAACCATCGATACTGAGAATTTCAGCCCAAGCAGCGCCACCATCCAGCCTGTGCTAGTCGTGCCGATATTAGCGCCGATGATCACGCCGATGGCTTGGGTGAAGCTTAGTACCCCTGCACTGACAAAGCCAATGGTCGCAAGCGTCGTCGCCGTCGATGACTGCACAACCAGCGTAAAGCCGATGCCTGACATCATCGCCTTAAATGGCGAACCTGTAAATCGCCCAAGCCACTGCCGCAAGCTTTCGCCCGCCATCGCCTTTAGGCTGTCGGTCATCAGGCTCATGCCAAGCAGGAACATACCGATGCCACCTGCCAACTGAATGATAATCTGTTGCACGCTAACCCTTTTTAATTGCTAGTCTTAATTTTTGTCATCTAAAATAAACTTCGCCGCCGCCATCGCATGAATATTGGCTGTATCAAACACAGGTACACAGACATCCGCTTGGGAAATCAGTAGCCCGATTTCTGTACAGCCCAGCACGACCCCTTTGGCACCTGCTTGGATGAGGCGCTCAATGATATGTAGATAGGCTTGCTTGGAGGACTCATTCACTACACCCAGTGTCAGCTCATCAAAGATAATCTGATGAATCAGCACCTGTTCCTGTTCTGTTGGAACAAGGCAGTCAATGCCCTGCTTTGCCATCTTATCCCGATAAAATGGCTCACTCATGGTAAATGCCGTGCCAAGCAGTGCCACCTGACTGATGCCCTGCTGATGGATGGCATCTGCGGTCGCATCAATGATATGAATAAAAGGCACATCAATCACCGAGATGATGTCACCTGCCACCTTGTGCATGGTGTTGGTCGCAAGCAAAATCCCATCCGCTCCGGCATCACATAGCTTTTTGGCACTATTTGCCAATATCTGCCCCATGCCTTGCCAGTCGCCCTGTCGTTGCCGCTGTGCAATGACTTCAAAATTCACACTGTCTATCAATAGCGGTGCTGATGTATTGCCACCACAGGCCTGATTGACAAGCTGATTGATAGTTTGATAATAAAGCACTGTCGATGCTGGCGACATACCGCCAATGATGCCAAGCGTTTTCATGTTTTTAATTGCCTTAATGCTCACTAATTTGAACGATAAGTTTAATTGATTATCCTAAGGAATAAGCCGCGGCACCAGCACAGGTGCCAAAAACGCCGTCAGTACGCCATTTAAAATCAGCCCCAAGGTTGCATACGCCACATAGCGAGCACCCAGCTGCATCGATCGCACCGTGCCTAAAGCGTGTGATGCACTGCCCAATGACAGCCCCATTCCCATGGGCAGCTTAAGCCCAAAGCGGTGCAAAATCCACACGCCCATCACCTGCCCGACCACGCCTGCGATCAAGACCGTCGCTGCCGCAATGCCAACCACACCGCCAAGCACCGTCGTCACTTCGATAGCAATCGGCATGGTGACCGATTTGGCAGCTGTCGCAACCGCGCTCTGATCACTACCGCCAAGCACACGCACCAAGCCCACTCCTGTGACAATCCCCACCGCACTGCCAATGATCTGCGAGACGATGACAGGCAGCCACTGCGCTTTGATTTTTTGCCATTGGATATATAAAGGCACAGCAAGGCAAACCACCACAGGCTGTAGCCAAAAAGTGATGTAGTTGCTTGCTTTTTCAAAACTCGCCCAGTCAATATCAAACAGCATCAGCACACCGATTACCACCACTGTCGTGACCAGCGTCGGATTAATCAGTGGCTGACCAGTGCGATTGCGCAGCCATACTGACAATTCAAACACGCCAATCAGCAGCATCAATAACAAAAACGGACTGCGCAGCAGCTCATGACTTAGAGCAAGATACTGATCGACCATCGCCATCACGCACCTGCCTTAGTGCGTTTTTGCTGGTGCGACTTTTGTAGTTTTCGCAGCCAAGTATAAGACCCTGCCGTGCTGATCAGCACCAATACAGTGCTCAATGAGACCGCGACAATTAGCACCCACAAGTCATCACGGATGATGTCAAGATACTGCATGATCGAAATACAAGCAGGAATAACAAGTAAAACTAAATAATCCATCAGCACTTTGGCAAGCTTTTCGACCGTTGCCAATTGCACCACGCCCGTTTGTAGCGCGATAAACAACACCACAAGCCCAATGATACTTGGCGGTAATGGCAAATCAGTCAGTGCAATCACCACTTGGCCAATGAACAAACAGCCAAAAATCACCAAAAATGCCTTTAATATCATTCGTTATCCTTGTTATTTTTCATTATGCTAATAATTTTATTAAAATAATTATACAAACCGCTCAATGCCAATTTATGATTTTAAACCCATCGCATAAGTCGCTACCAATGGCTTAATCCCAGGGATTTTATCAAAACACACAAGACCAACATTACGCGCAAATTTCATCACAGGATTGGGGTGGCAGAAGCTACCGACGACGGTATCGCAGAATTTGATCACGCGTTTTTGGTCTTTTAGGCGTGATTGTTCGTACGCTGCCAAGCGATCATAACGCCCAAAATCCACCGCATCACCATCATCGGCTCGCGCTTTGGCAAGCAGATTTGCCATCGCATAAGCATCGCGCAGACACAGATTAAACCCTTGTCCCGCCACAGGATGCAAGGTGTGCGCAGCATTACCCATGATGACAAATCGCCCTGAGACCTGACGATGCGCCAGCACCTTAGTCAGCGGATATGCACCGCGTTTGCCTGTAGCGACAAATCGCCCTGCTGCCGTGCCAAAGACTTGCTGCAGGGTTTGTAGATATTTGTCATCATTATTAAGATATTGATTTTCTTCGCCTTTTTTACAGATAAATACCACAGAGCGGCGATAGCCTTGGGTGCTGTCCGTACCGCCATCACCCCTGCCATCAGTCAGTGGCAGCACCGCCAATGGCCCTGCCGTGCTGAATCGCTCAATCGCACTGTGTCGATGCGGCTCATCGGTCTGCACCACGCCAACGATGCCCACTTGACCATAGTCATGCGTATCGACATCGATACCAAGCAGCTTACGCACGCTAGAATGCTGACCGTCGCACGCCACCACAAGTGTCGATATCAAAACACGGCTTTCACCTGTGTCAAACTGCACCGTCACGCTTGCCGACTGCTCATCTTGGGCAATGTCCGTCACACTTGCGCCATCATACAGCGTGATGTATGGACTGTCCTTGACAGCAAGCAATAGTTGTCTGCCAAGATGGGCGTTCTCCATCACCTGCCCAAAGCTTTCCACGCCTTCAGCGTCTTTTTCTAGGCTTGCCTTGCCAAAACTGCCCACTTCACTGATCAGCACGCGATCGATACGGCAGGCATAGCTTTGTAAGCGATCCCACAAGCCAATCTCTTGATAAATTTGCACCGTGCGGCGCGACAAAGCGGTATTGCGGCTGTCCAAATACTGCGTACGCTCACGATCATCATCGACTTCTATGGTCGGATAGCGAAAATGCTCAAGCAGCACGCAGTCAATCTGATGATGTGCCAATAAAAGCGCAAATGACAAACCGACATTGCCACCACCGACAATGATGATGGGCTGATGCGTGCTTGTGGTCTTATTATGCTGTGTGTCGGTGGTCATGGTCGTAATTCCAAAATATGAATGCGAAATTTAATGATAAAGTTTAATGATAATGAATGAATGATAATTATTCTACAAATCGCATTATTTTAGCAGATTTTTGGGGAGTTTTGGCGGTTTTTGCTTAAGGATTTTGGGTGGATATTTTTAAATAAATTTATATTATTTTTACAAAACATCTTTATCAAGATGCATAAATCTGATTAATATTATAGAATTTTATTAAAATTTATTAAAAATATATTCATTTTAAATGATTTCAATTTGTTTTAAAAATTTTCCCATCAATCCTGCCCAATTCATCATCGAAATCTATAAACCCATTTTTATAACTGATATATCATTGCAACCATACCAAACTGTGTTACAATGCCTAAGATTTTTGTAAATTTTATATCAATCATGAATACCATCGCCCCACACAAAGCTGCGCCCACTTTGGCAGAGAAATTCACCGTCGCCATGATTGGCTTTTTTGCCTTTTTACAAGTCTATTCAGTGCAAGCGATTTTGCCCGTGCTGATTCATGATTTGAATGCCAATGAGATCGAAGCCGGGATGGCGGTCGGCGCAACGGTACTTGCCATCGCGGTGATGTCGCCATTTATGGGGATGCTGTCTGATGGCTTGGGGCGTAAGCCTTTCATTGTCGGCGGGCTATTTTTGCTTGCCATTCCCACAGGGCTCATCGGCATCAGTAGCAGCATGAGAGAGATTACGGTGTGGCGGTTCTTACAAGGGATTAGCGTACCAGGGATTACGGTGGTGCTGATCGCTTATATCAGCGAAGAATACAGCGAGCATCTGGCGACAATGATGGCGCTGTATGTGTCAGGCACGGTGCTGGGCGGGTTCAGCGGGCGGTTTTTTGCAGGACATCTTGAGCATTTTATCGGTTGGCGTTATGGCTATGGCGTGATGGCGATTTGTACGCTGATTGGTGCGCTGTGGGTGATGAAAACTTTGCCAAAATCGCGCAATTTCATCATCAGCGAAAGCTTTAAAAACGCTTTTGAGACGCTATTATCCCACACCAAAAATCCCCATGTCATCAGCAGTAGCGTACTGGGCGCGTGCGTGCTGTTTACCTTGGTAGGCTGCTTTACCTTTGTTAATCTGCACTTAGCGAACGCACCATATCAGCTAAGCACCGCAGCCCTTGCCAATATTTTTAGTATTTATCTGATCGGCATGGTCATCACGCCGATGTCAGCCAAAGTCACGGCGCGCTTTGGCACGACTACGACCATCATCGCCGCTGTGGTCACATCCGCCATCGGCATTGCGCTGACTTTGGCGACGCCGCTGTGGGTCGTCATCGCAGGACTGACTTTGATGTCGTCAGGCGTGTTCGTGACACAGTCGGCAACCATCGCCTATCTGACGAGCCATGTCTCACAAGGGCGATCGCTTGCCACGGGGATTTATTATATGTCCTACTATGGCGGCGGCTTTATCGGCGCGTGGATTTGTGCTTTGGTTTATGCGCGCGGACAGTGGGATTGGACAGTGATGGCGATTTTGCTACTGCAAGCCATTGCCTTGATGATTGTGCTGATTTTTATGCGTGGTCGTGATTGATTTCTATAAATTTTAAGTTAATAGAAAATTAGGAAAATATGATGAATAATATCCAAAAACCCACTTTATATGTCAGCACCACATCGCCATTTACACGGATGATCATCAGCATTGCGCATCTATACGGCGTGGATGCCAAGCTTGAATTTGTGTTGCCGTGGCAGACACCAAGTGAGCTGACCCAAGCCAATCCCTTAAGCCAAGTGCCTGCTTTGGTGCTGGCAGATGGTACAGTCATCACCGAAACAGCTTTGGTGCTACAAGCCTTAGTACCACAAGCGTTTGATGCTCAGACACTGCCTACACTCAGTAAGGCATTGGGGCTGTTACACCTAGGCGTGCGCAGTTTTACCATCGTGCATTTTGGCAAGAGTGATTGTGGCGATCATCCTTTGGTCACGCGTTCCAATACCTTATTGCAGCAAGCATTATCCGCCCTACCACCGCTTGAGTTTCAGCATAGTGCAGGCGACATCGCGCTGTATTGTGCGCTTGCGTGGCTTGAGTTGCGCTTACCACAAATTTATGACAGCTTAAGCGATATAAATAAACAAGCGGTTGCAGCTTTTGGCAATGATGAGCTGATACGAAAAACTTCGGCGGATGCGCTGGAGAAGCTTCCGAAGAGTGTGATGGGTTTGTAAAAAACTTACTTTAAAATCAAATATCTGTGCACAAATGCACCCTGCAAGCCCTACCAAAAAGCAAAATCGATTTGTAAAAATAAACCCAAGTGATGAGCTTGGGTTTATTTTTAAGTATATCAATCTACCCCTTCTTCTTCGCCGCAAGCATCGCTTGAATATTAGCAAGATATTCACTTGCCACTTGCTTGGAGTCTTTTTTGACCGCGCCTTTTTTGGCAGGGTAATCGATATGCTCAAGCGGCAATTCGTCTAAGAATCGCGATGGCGTTGTGGCTTTTAGATCTTTGCCAGCACGGCGTTTTTGGGCAAGTAGCAGCGTCAGCTCAAGGCGCGCGCGCGTGATGCCCACATACATCAGCCGCCGCTCTTCTTCGATGCTGTCGGTCAAGATCGAATTGCGATGTGGCAAAATCTCTTCTTCACAGCCGATGATATACACAAAGTCAAACTCAAGACCCTTAGCGGCGTGCAAGGTCATTAAGTTTACCTTATTGGTATTTTCTTCTTCTTGCTGCTGCTCCAGCATATCAAGCAGCACAAGCTTACGAATCACCGCATCGATGGTTTGCTCATCTTCATCTTCAGCGCGATTGATCAGCGCTGTGATGCTTGAGTACAGTGATTCGATATTATCAAGGCGCACCTTTTCTTGCTGCGGCGTTTTAGCATCATCTTTAATATAGTCAATGTAGCCAGTCTCAACAATCATCTGACGCACAAGCGGCATCGGATCAGGATTGTCATATAGATCGCGCGTATAGCGTTCGATAAATTCGCCAAAATCCGCCAAGGTATTGCTTGCCTTTGCGCCCACTGCCGCTTTTAGCCCTGCATGACTGCACGCAGACAGCAGCGAAATGCCGTATTCTTGGGCAAGCAGTCCCAATTTCTCAAGCGTTGCCGAACCCATACCGCGCTTTGGTGTGTTAATAATTCTTAAAAATGCTGCATCATCATCTGGATTGATAATGATCCGCAGATAGCTCATGATGTCTTTGATTTCGGTGCGTGCAAAGAATGATGTACCGCCTGATAGTTTATAAGGAATATCAAGCTGTCGCAATTCAGTTTCTAAGATTCGCGCTTGAAAATTACTGCGATACAGCACCGCATATTGATCCCAAGTATTACCATGACGCAAGCGATGCGTTAAGATTTCCTTAGCAACGCGTTCCACTTCATCAAGATCGCTTGGGCAAGTCACCACGCGAATCAGCTCGCCATGCCCTTTATCCGACCACAGCGCCTTTTCAAAGATATGCTCATTATTGGTGATTACTGAGTTTGCAGCGTTCAAAATGCGGTTGGTCGAGCGGTAATTTTGCTCAAGCTTCACCACGGTTAATGATGGAAAATCTTCTTTTAATAGCGCCATATTTTCAGGCTTCGCGCCACGCCACGCATAGATCGATTGATCATCGTCGCCAACGACAGTAAAGCGCGCCGTAACACCGACCAAAAGCTTGATCAGCTCATACTGCGCGGTGTTGGTATCTTGGTATTCATCGACCAATAAATAGCGGATGCGATTTTGCCACTTATCGCGCACTTCTTTATTTTCGCTCAAAATCCGCACTGGCATCACGATCAAATCATCAAAATCCACCGCATTATACGCGCGCAAATTCCGCTCATATAAGGCATACAGATGCACAAACATCATTTCTTCAGGATTGTCAATAGTCTCAGCAGCATCTTCAGGGGCGACAAGATCATTTTTCCAATCAGAAATCATCTTAATCGCTTTACCGACAAGCTCACGACTCTCCGCACCGCTCATGTTGTCGCGCATCATCAGCTCAGTCAAAAGTCGCTTAGAATCATCGCTGTCCATGATCGAAAAATTGGATTTCAGTGGTGTATTTTTTAGTTCAAATCGTAAGAATTGTAAGCCAAAATGGTGAAATGTCGAAACCGTCAAACCGCGCGTTTTCTCGCTTGGGAGCAGCTTTTGCACACGAGCTTTCATCTCACGCGCCGCCTTATTGGTAAAGGTCATCGCCGTGATGCGATCGGCTGGGATGTTGCAATTTTGGATCAGATGGGCGATTTTTTGGGTGATAACCGAAGTCTTGCCCGACCCTGCGCCCGCCAAAACCAACAAAGGCCCTGACACATGGATCATCGCTTCATGCTGCCTTGGATTGAGTTTGCTCATAGTGCTGATACTTCTTGATGATTGTGAAAACTGTTTATTATACGAGATTTTTTTCGGATTGTGGGAAGTTTCTTACTGCTGTTGCTGGGTTTGTTAATGGTAGTTGATATTATATTAATTAGCTTTATAAATTTATATTATAATTATTAATAATTAATTACACTTTTCCTATGAAAAAATGTTATCTCACCACACTTTTCATAGGAAAAAATGTAAAATCCAAAATTTAAGCACAAAAAATCAGCCAATTTCAACTCAAACTTTGAAAATGGCTGATTTTTATAAGGATTTTACACCAATCGACTGCTCGCAAGCTCCGTCAATTGATATAAGCCATCACGGTAGCGGTTAGCAGGTAGGTTCTCAAGCGCCTTTTGAGCAAGGCGTGTCTCTTCTAGCGCGCGTGATTTGCAATAATCCAGCGCACCTGATGACTGCACAAGCCCGATCAACAGGCTGACATCTTCTACCTTGCCTGTCTGCACCGCGATACGCAGCGTATCATAATGTACATCATTATTTTGTTTTAGAATTTCTAAAGTTTTGATGATTGGTAATGTCGGCTTACCTTCTGCCAAGTCATCGCCAAGATTCTTACCCATCACCGCCACATCACCTGTGAAATCCAGCACATCATCAATCATCTGAAACGCATTACCAAAATGATAAGCAAACGCACCCAAATCATCCAGATACTCATCACGACCTTGTAAAATCGCAGCACCCTTGGTCGCCATCATAAACAGACGCGAAGTCTTGCCATCGATGATTTGTAGATAATCAGCTTCTACTGTCTGTGGGTTGTGCTGATGCTGCAGCTGTAATACTTCCCCTTCAGCGATGTCACAAGTCCCATCACTGAACAGCTTAAGCAGGGGTAAATTATTAAATCCTACCAATAAATTAAATGAACGAGCAATCAGATAATCCCCCACTAGCACCGCCGTTGGATTATCCCAAGTGGCGTTCGCCGTCGGCTTACCGCGGCGCATACCGGACGCATCAATGACATCATCATGCACCAGTGTCGCCGTGTGCAGCATCTCAGTGATCGCCGCCAGCTGCATCGCCTGCTCACTTTGTACATCTTGTAGCATTCGCGCGGTCAAAAGCGTGATCAGCGGACGCATTCGCTTGCCGCCAGCATCGATGACATGCTTAGATACACTCATCACCAGCTGCACTTTAGAATTCAGACTGCCAAAAACCTGCTTATCCATGATGGCAAAATCTTCAGCGACGATCGATTGGATATTGGCATAAGTCGGGGTAGAAGTCGTCATAAATCGCTCAAACTTATTATTGAAAAAATCACTTTATCATACCACAAGCGCGGCAGTTACTCAAAAAATTTCCATGACTTGGCTTATGCAATGGGTTTATTAAATTGAGTGTATAATCCTTTGTATTTTAGCCAATCAATCCAGCAAGACTCATACAGTTGGTTTGCTTAGAACTATTTTTCATAACTATTTGACATATTTTTCTAAACCAAGTGTACATTAGTGCTTGTAATACACGCCAACAACAGGCATAATGTGGCATGAAATTTTGTGACGCTGCCCCTTTGTAGCCACAAACCCACCGACTAGGAAAGCCCATTATGATCACCCAAAATAAAGACATCGACGACGTGAACATCGACAAAATCATTCCGCTAATTACACCAAGCAGCCTAAAAGCCGAGCTACCACTATCTGATACCGCGTACCAAACCGTACTAGACGGCCGCAAAACCATCCAAAACATCCTAGATGGCATCGATAAGCGCGTACTGGTCGTGGTCGGCCCTTGCTCAATCCATGATCCTGTGGCAGCACATGAATATGCAGATAAACTAAAAGTGCTTGCAGAAGAGCTGAAAAATGAGCTGTTCATCGTCATGCGTGTCTATTTTGAAAAACCACGCACCACCACAGGCTGGAAAGGTCTGATCAATGACCCAGACATGAACGACAGCTTCGACATCGAAAAAGGTCTGCACATCGCAAGAAAGCTATTGCTTGAGCTGAACGAAAAAGGCCTGCCGTGCGCTACCGAAGCCCTAGATCCAAACACACCACAATATATGCAAGATCTGATCAGCTGGTCAGCCATTGGCGCGCGCACCACCGAGTCGCAGACACACCGTGAGATGAGCTCTGGTCTGTCTTGCCCAGTTGGCTTCAAAAACGGTACTGACGGCAGCATGACGGTCGCGGTCAATGCCATGCAAGCGGTGCAATCAGGTCACAGCTTCCTAGGTCTGTCAGCCGATGGTCAAGTGGCTATCATCAAATCAAAAGGTAACAAGTACGCCCATGTGGTGCTGCGCGGCGGCAATGACAAGCCAAACTATGACGAAACCGCCGTCGCCGCTGCCGAAAATGAACTTGCCAAAGGCAAAACCAATGGCAAAATCATGATCGACGCAAGCCATGCCAACAGCGGCAAAGACCCATACCTACAGCCGATGGTCATCAACAATGTCGCAGGTCAAATCGCCAAAGGCAACAAATCAATCATGGGTCTGATGATCGAAAGCCACCTAAAAGGCGGTCGCCAAAATATCCCAGCCAATCTTGCAGATCTAGAATACGGCAAATCAGTCACCGATGGCTGCCTAGATTGGGAAGCGACAGTTGAGACTTTACGCAGCTTTGCTAAAGAAGTCAAAGAGCATCTGCCAAACCGCTAATCGCAGGACACCACACAAAAGCCGTCGCCTTGACGGTTTTTGTCATTATATATTGATCAAAATTATTCAGAGCATCCCATGTCAAATCCAAGCTTTAAAGATTTATTATCCAAAGAACTACACGACAATCTCAAATCCCTTGCCAAGCCAAGCTCAAAGCCTGACAGCGAAACCGGCAAACCCACCGAACCTGTCGCACTGATGAACGCCAAGCAAGTGGCGGGCGAAGTCAAGCGCTTCAATCATGAACAAATCGACGAAGATAAAGTGCTGTTCATGCAGGCGATGAGCGGGGTTGCGCCCCTAAAAACCGATGAAGTGGTGCTTCACAAACCTGCCAAAGCCGACGAAAATGCCCTACGCCGCCGCGCTGCTGCTGAAGGCGGAGAAGACATCGGCGGCAACCTGTCTGATATGCAAGCGCTACTTAATCCTGTGGCAGGCGAAGCTTATCTGTCTTATAAAAATCCAACACTACAAAACAAAATCTTCGAGCAGCTAAAACAAGGCAAACTGCGCTGGTATGATGCGGTGGATTTGCACGGCTCAAGCATTGAAGATGCGCGCAATGCCGTACAGCTGCTGATTCACAATGCCATGACTAATGGCGAAACCGTGGTAAAAATCGTCCACGGCAAAGGTAAAAATGCCATCATCAAAACCTGCGTCAATGGTTGGCTACGACAAATCAGCGATGTCATGGCATTCGTCTCCGCCCCTGCCAATGACGGCGGTAATGGCGCGGTGCTCGTGCTATTAAAGCGTAAGAAGTTTGAGCAATAACATCAAAGCCATCACGAATACGGACAACGCCATGACCACCATTTATGACTTTTGCGCCCAAGATTTACAGGGTAATACCATCAATTTTGCTGACTTTACAGGCAAGGTACTGTTGATCGTCAATACCGCAAGCGAATGCGGATTCACCCCACAGTTTGCAGGACTGCAAGCCCTACATGAACAATATCATAAACAAGGGCTTGTGGTGATTGGCTTTCCGTGCAATCAATTTGGCAAACAAGAACCCAATGACGGTGTTGCCATTGGTGAATTTTGCCAAAGAAATTATGGCGTCGAATTTTTGATGATGCAAAAAATCGATGTCAATGGCGAGCACGCTCACCCGATTTATACTTGGCTCAAATCACAGCAAGGCGGACTCTTGACCGATGGCATCAAGTGGAATTTCACCAAATTTCTCATCGGTCGTGATGGCAAAGTCATCGACCGCTATACACCAATGACCAAGCCTGAAAATTTGACAGCAGATATCGAGACAGCCTTAGCAAAATCGCTCTAAGTTTGATGAAAATAAGTTATTAATTTTCAATAAGTTATAAACTTTATCACTAATTTATCAAATTTTTGATAAAAAAATGTTTGACACCTGTGTAAATTTCTATATAATACGCACCACAACGAACGAACACAGCAACACATTGTAGCGTGTTTGGTTCTAGACTTAAAATGTGATACCTTGACACAGTATCAATTTTCCAAATTGGAAAAGACATTTTAGGGTGGTTAGCTCAGTTGGTAGAGCATCTGCCTTACAAGCAGAGGGTCAGCGGTTCGATCCCGTTACCACCCACCACTATGCAGCGGTAGTTCAGTTGGTTAGAATACCGGCCTGTCACGCCGGGGGTCGCGGGTTCGAGCCCCGTCCGCTGCGCCACTTTTAGTGTAGCTTTTATAAGCTTTTCACTTTCTCCCCAAGTCTCCCCTGGCTTGGGGATTTTTTCTTTTGGTGGTTTCGCGCCTGCTTTAAGCTTTGGCATTATCACCTCCTTCTTTTTTCAATCTTATCTTTTTTTTGGCAACCCCCTCCCAGCCTCCTCCTTGAAAAGGAGGAGCTGTTCCTTTTCAGCTAATGCTTACAAGATACGGCTCCCTCCCCTTAATCAAGGGGAGGGTTGGGGTGGGGTTTGATGGAAAGAAAAAGAAGGGAAAATTACTCCTTTTTTAGCTAACACGAATCCCACCACAAATCATCTGTTTATGTTATAATTTGTATAAATAATTTGGATGACTCCCTATTGCATCCCTACTTTTATTATTCAATTCAAAATTACACCATTTAGACAATAATAATCTAACCATGGAAAATGATGCCGCAGCCCTGCGCCTGATTTAGCAATATGGTGCAGATGGATAGGCTGGCGGTTCACAATGAAATACAGTTGATTCACTTTGCAAGACTTGAGTGGCTGTTGTGCTTTATTTAGGAGTATGTTGATGAATTTGTTTTCGCAATTTCAGCAATCCAAACATCGAGGCTTAATCATCTTAGCCTTGGATTTGATTTTATTTTTCATATTGATTCACACGCTACCTTTTAGCCCGTCAGAAAATAAGGGCTTGGCGCTGCTGGTTTTTGCTGGCGTCTTATGGCTAACCGAAGCTTTTAATATCACCGTTACCGCGCTGATGATTCCTATTTTAGCCATCGGCATGGGATTATTAAAAACCAAAGATGCCTTTGCCACCTTTTCTGAGCCGATTATTTTTATGTTTTTTGGCGGCTTTGTTTTGGCAGCGGTCTTGCAAATTCAAGGTTTGGATAAAGTCTTGGCGCATTTTATCATCAAGCTTGCCAAGGGCAATTTGAAAAAGACAGTATTTTATCTGTTTTTCGCTACCGCCTTTATCTCCATGTGGATGAACAACACTGCCGTGGCTGCGATGATGCTGCCTTTGACCATAGGCATCCTAAGTGGTGTAAATATCGCTGAAGATCGTCGCACATACTCATTTGTCCTAATGGGCATTGCCTTTAGTGCCAATATTGGCGGTATCGGCACCTTGGTTGGTAGTGCACCCAATGGTATTTTGGCATCACAGTTGGATATTACCTTTGCCGAATGGCTAAAATTCGGCATGCCTGTTATGCTGCTACTATTGCCAAGTATGCTATTGTCACTATGGGTAGTCTTGCGCCCAAATCTCAATGCCAAATTCGACTTTAAAGTCGATGCCATCAAACTCACCCCACAAAACAAAACCACCCTAATCATCTTCTTTACCACCGTCCTGCTGCTGTGCTTTGGCTCAATCATCAACCCAATCATCTCAGGCGTTTTGGGTCTAGATGGCAAAATCGCAAGCTTTGATAGTGTCGTGGTGATGGTTGCGGTGATTGCCTTGATCGTAGCAGGTACGGCGACTTGGACGCAAATCCAAGAGCGTGTCGAATGGGGTATTTTAATGCTATTTGGTGGCGGTCTGACACTGAGCGTGGTGCTCAAAGACTCGGGTGCAAGCCAAATCATGGCAGACACCATCGTGCATTTGGTCTCTAGCCAACATTGGCTGGTGATTATGCTTGCTTTGACGGCATTTATCGTGTTTTTGACCGAATTTACTTCCAATACCGCAAGTGCTGCCTTGCTGATGCCGATTTTTATCGCAGTTGCACAATCACTGGGCATTGAACCGATTGCCCTTGCTGCCATCATCGCTTGTGGTGCCAGCTGCGCCTTTATGCTGCCAATTGCCACTCCACCAAATGCGATTGTCTTTGCTACAGGACATATTAAGTTTAAAGAAATGGTGCGTGTCGGCTTGCTATTAAACATCTGCTCGGTATTAATCATTGGCGGCTTGGCTTATTTCTTCTGGAAATAAGAATGACAAAAAATCAGCATGGCGATCGCTATGCTGATTTTTTTGATTCTAGATATTGTATTTACAGCATGGTGGTACTCACCCCGATTCTTGGTAGTTAGTAGCAGAAACCGCTTAGTGTCTTAAATTCCGTGACTTAGTTGATTTTAGTTTGATGCTTTAACCAAAAATAAGAAGTTACCTAATAACACTTTTGACAGTATAAGATGATTTTTTGCTATTACTTATCCATTACCGACCCAATCAATCACACCACACCATACCACCCCATACAATTCCTATGCATTTTATGCTAAAATAAGCAATTTTATTCAAAATCAGTCAGCCAAGAGCCAACTATGACCAGCACGCCAACCGTATTTGATCCAAAAAACCCAGCCCAAACGCCAAATCCCAACACGCCTGCCTATCACCATAAAGCCAATCATAACCAAAACCGCAGCATTGATGAATCCGCTGCCGCCATTGCACAAGCCTCAGGCAGTGCACCCAAAGTTGGCTTTGTGTCCTTGGGCTGCCCAAAGGCACTCGTGGATAGCGAACGCATCATCACCGAGCTGACTCGTGAAGGCTACCAAGTCGCCAAAGATTATGACGGTGCGGATTTGGTCGTGGTCAACACCTGTGGTTTTATTGAGTCGGCCGTCCAAGAGTCGCTCGATGCCATCGGTGAAGCCATCAACAAAAACGGTAAAGTCATCGTCACTGGCTGTTTGGGCAAAGATGCCGACAAAATCCGCACCATGCACCCATCGGTGCTGGCGGTCACTGGTGCACACGCCTATGATGAGGTGGTATCAGCCGTCACTCATCATGTACCAAAACCTGCCAAATCAAAGACTTATGATCCAAAAATCGATCTCATCAACGATGCAGGCATCAAGCTGACACCCAAGCATTATGCTTATCTAAAAATCTCAGAAGGCTGTAATCATCGCTGTACGTTTTGTATCATCCCATCATTGCGTGGTGATTTGGTCAGTCGTACCATCGATGGCGTAATAAAAGAAGCCGTCGCACTCAAAAATAGCGGTGTCAAAGAGCTACTCATCATCTCCCAAGACACCTCTGCCTACGGTGTCGATACCAAATACAAGACGGTATTTTGGGATGGTCAGCCGATTAAGACGAAGTTTTTTGATCTGTGCGAACAAATGGCAAAGCTAGGCATCTGGGTGCGTCTGCACTATGTTTATCCTTATCCCCATGTCGATCAAGTCGTACAACTCATGGCGGATAGCATGGCAAAATCAGGCGGTACAGGCGGACTGTTACCCTACCTTGACATTCCATTCCAACACGCCAGCCCAAGTGTGCTAAAAGCCATGAAACGCCCTGCAATGAGCGAAGACACCCTTGAGCGTATCCGTGCATGGCGTGCGATTTGCCCTGATATCGTCATTCGCTCAACTTTTGTGGTGGGCTTCCCTGGCGAAACTCAAGAAGATTTTGAATACCTACTTGACTGGCTAAAACAAGCGCGCCTTGATCGTGTCGGCTGCTTTACTTATTCAGAAGTCGAAGGCGCGGTGGCGAATGACTTGCCAAACCCTGTACCTGAGCACATCAAACAAGAACGCTATGAACAACTGATGGCACTTCAACAACAAATCAGCAGTGAAAAGCTTGCCGAAAAAGTGGGCAAACGCCTAGTCGTGCTCGTCGATGAGATTGATACCGAAGAAAATATCGCCATCTGTCGTAGTTATGCTGATGCGCCTGAGATTGACGGTCATGTGTATGTGGACAATATCGATACGACAGTCAAAGCTGGCGATATGCTGACGGTGACGATTGATGAAGCCAGCGACTATGATTTGTTTGCAAGCTTTGGTTCTTGATTCGCTTTTAAATAACTTTATAACCACCCAAAATCTACCACAAGCCATTCGCTGAATGGCTTTTTTTATCTCATATAATGATAACTAAATAATAACTAACCATGACCAACACCAACCAAAGCTTTCTACCTGTCATTATTCTTGCGTTATCCGCATTTATTTTTAATACCACTGAGTTTATCCCCATCGCCCTACTGACAGACATCGGTACCAGCTTTGGTATGACTGCCAGCCAAACAGGTATCATGATGACTGTGTATGCATGGATTGTTGCTGTGCTATCTTTGCCAATGATGCTTGCGACCGCTACCATCGAACGCAAAAAGCTACTGTTGATTCTTTTTGGCTTATTTGCCATCGGTCATATCGTCTCATACCTTGCTACCAGCTTTACCATGCTGCTTGTGAGCCGTGCGATCGTGGCGATTACCCATGCAGTATTTTGGTCAATCACTGCAAGCCTTGTCGTGCGTCTAGCACCCATTGGTAAAGAAACTCAAGCATTGGGACTACTATCCACAGGCAGTGCATTGGCAACCGTGCTAGGCTTGCCACTGGGTCGTGTACTAGGTCAGGCACTGGATTGGCGAACCAGTTTTGGGATGATTGGTGTGATTGCCATGTTTATCATGCTACTGCTCGCCTATCTACTACCGCGCTTACCTGCCAAAAATTCAGGGAATCTATCTAGCCTACCAAGCGTCATCAACAACAAGCCCTTGTTATCCGTCTATGCCATGATTGTGCTGACTGTTACAGCGCATTTTACTGCATATAGCTATATTGAGCCATTTGTGCTTGATATCACAGATTTTGGTGCAGATTTTGCGACGATGACTTTGCTGCTGTTTGGCGCAGCTGGGATTGTAGCAAGCATTTTGTTCGGTCGATATTACGAAAAACTGGGTGATCGATTTATTACCATAGCATTTGGCGGTATGCTTATTGGACTTGTTGGCTTGATGCCGATGGCTGACATACAGGGTATTTGGACAGTTTTGGTGTTTATTTGGGGCGTATCGCTGACCGCTTTGGCACTGTCATTACAGATTCGCGTGCTAAAACTTGCACCAAAAGCCACTGATGTCGCCATGTCGATTTTTTCGGGAATTTTCAATGTCGGTATTGGTGGCGGTGCGATGGTTGGCGGTCTTGTGATTGCAGGATTTGGCTTACCAATGATTGGCTATGTGGGTGCATTGATTTTGATAGGTGCGGTTGGGGTGTTTTTATACAGAAAAAAAGCATGACAACCGCCATGCTTTTAATTTATTTTAAAGATAATAGTCAAACAAATTTGAAATAAGGCAAGGAAAACAGGCGAAGTTGCACAAGCAGTACACGCACGAGTTCAACACAGCATTATTTCAAAGTTGGCAGACTGTAAATTTCTCAAAATCCAAATTCACCCCAAGTGCCTGCATATCATCAATGGCGTCTTGCAGTGAGCCATCTTGATCAATGGCAGCGGTCGCATCCATCAGCACCGTGCATTGATAGCCTAGGTTCACCGCATCGATCGTGGACCAAGTCACGCAATAATCGGTCGCGATACCAACAAAATACAAAGTATCAATGCCGCGCTGCTTCAGATAGCCATCCAAGCCTGTCATCGTGCCATCTGCTTCCATGAACGCCGAATAGCTATCCACCTGCGCATTATAACCCTTACGCAAAATCAGCTCGGCGTGCGGAATTGATAAATCGGCATGAAATTCGGCATCTTGTGTACCTTGCTCGCAGTGATTCGGCCACAGCACCTGCTCGCCATACGACAGCACAATGGTATCAAATGGCTTTTTGCCTTCGTGATGCTTGGCAAATGAAATGTGATTGCTCGGATGATAATCCTGCGTCAAAATCACATGGTCGAACTGCTTGGCGATTTCATTGATAATCGGCACGATACGCGCTGCATTTGGCACAGCCAGATTGCCTGTGATAAAGCCATTTTGGACATCGACGACGATCAGCGCGGTTTTGGCTTGATCGATATTTGCTAAAGATGGAAATTGAGTTGTCATAAGTCACCAATAATTTTCTACAGCGATATTACCGACGCCGCGGCGGTTCATGGTTAAGCCCTTTGCCTTGAGTGCTTCTTTGGTATCATCAACCATCTGCGGATTGCCGCACAGCATGGCATGGCAGTCTTGATCAAATGTGATGCCTGCAGTTTTTTCAAGCTCGCCATTGGCAATGAGTATCGGCAGTCGCTGATTTAGACAGCCCGCCACCGCTTCACGCGTGACGATTGGCACATAGATGAACTTGGCAGGATTATCCACTAAACTTGTAAAATCATCAGCAATCTGGTGGATTTTATCTTGATACGCCAATTCACTCACCGTACGCGCGCTATAAGCAAGCACAATATTATCATACTGCTGCCAAGTGTAGAGATCTTGCAGCATTGATAAAAATGGCGCAAGCCCTGTTCCTGTTGCAAGTAGCCACAGCGTATTTGGCTTTGGCTCTTGATAGCGCGATAAAGTCAAAAAGCCAAATGGCGTGGTGTTCAAATACAGCGTATCGCCCACTTGCAAATCTTTAAGCTGCGATGTAAACGCGCCATCAGGCACAACCACTGAGAAAAATTCCAGCGCTTCATCATAAGGCGATGACACCACCGAATACGCACGAAAAATGGTCTCATCGGGCGCATCTTTGCCTTGATTGGCGGCAAGCTTACTTGGATTGACTCCAAGGCGGACGAACTGCCCTGCTTCAAAACGAAAACCATCTGGTCTTGTGGTGGTAAAACTGAATAAAGAATCCGACCAGACGGTTTTTGATAATACGGTTAAGACGACGGCTTTGTCATCACTCATTGTTAAATTTTTCCTTATATTTTATCCTGCTAACTATACCAAAGCTCACAAAACAAAACAAGCACCATTTTGTGGTGCTTGTTCGGTCATGGGCGCGATTTAGCCAATGCTTGCAAATGACACCATCTGCATTAGACCTTCTGGCAAGATACCAAAGACCACCACCAGAACGGTGACAATCATCACCATGATACCACCAGCCTTGATGCCCCAATGCTCATGCGCATCGTATTCTAGCTGTACTTTTGGTTTTTGGTACAAGGTTACCAAAACGCGCAAATAGTAGTACAAACCGATGGCGCTGCCTAGGATCACCATACCTGCTGCCCAAAAGCGCACGCCTTGAACCGCGGTAAAGAAAATGGTGAACTTAGTGACAAAACCTGCCGTCAGCGGAATACCTGCCAATGACAATAACATCACTGTCAAGACACCTGACAGTACAGGACGACGCCAGAACAGACCTTGATAAAAACGCAGCTCATCCGCTTCGCCACTGATCGATGTATGACCGCGCTCACGGTACGGGCTTGACATCAAAGCAATCACACCGAATGCACCGATCGAAGTCAGCGCATACACCGCCATATACATACTGATGACGCTTGTGCTGCCTGAGCCGACTGACAACAGCGCGATCAGAGCATAGCCAATGTGCGCAATCGATGAATAAGCAAGCATACGCTTCAGGTTCTGTTGGCGAATGGCAAGTAAGTTACCCAATAGAATTGACAAGGCAATGATCAAAATCAGCACATTATCAAAGGCAGGCATCACAGGTACCATACTACCGATCATAAAGCGCAGTGCCAATGCCATCATCGCCACCTTGCTCACACTTGCTAAGAATGCCGCTACTGGCGCAGGTGCGCCTTCATAGACATCAGATACCCACGCGTGGAATGGTGCTGCTGATAGCTTGAAGGCGATCGCTGCCATCATCATCACAGAACCTGCGACGAATAGGCTTGAGACTTGGCCTGAGAACAGCAGTTTTGCCAATTCACCAAAGTACAAAGTACCTGCATCAGCATAGATCAGCGCCATGCCCATCAATAGGGTTGCTGATGCTGCTGCCGACATCACTAGGTATTTTAGACCCGCTTCTAGCGAACGCGCGCGCAAGAAAGTATAAGCAAGCATACCATACATCGGCACAGACAATAGCTCAAGGCTCATAAAGAATGATGCCAAATGCTGCGCGCCTGTCATCAGCATCGCGCCCATCGTTGAGATCAGCATCAATAGATACAGCTCGTCTTTATTGTCTTTCAATGTCTCAAAATAACCATAAGACAGTGTACAGCACGCCAATGCTGCGATGACGATCACACCCATATTGAACTTGGCAAATCCGTCAAATAGGTACAGATTGCCAAACGCTTCACCTGAGATGATCAACCCTGATGCTTGTGCGATCAATGCCAACAAGGCAATGTTCAAGCCGACGACGCTTAAGGTCGCCACCCAAAAATGCGAACGCTTGATGGCGATGGCAATCATCACCACGAGCGCTGTCAATGCCACCACAATCACTGGCAGCAGTGACGAAACAGATGCAAAAACCATACTATTCATAATCACTCCCCATGATTGTGGTTATCGCCCACTGGGCTAAAAGATTGATTTTCACCGCGCTCATACAAGCGATCGTGATTGTCGTGCATATATTCCGCCATCGACCCATCAATCAGACGCACACCATGCGCAGGCTCGGTGGCTTGTACTTGATTGGCATACGCTTGGGCGATCCACTGCATTGAGCCTTGTGATTTATCCATCACAGGCTGTGGGTATAGACCCAGCCATACCAGACCCGCGCCCAAGGTCAATAACAAGACCAATTCGCGCTTGCCAAGATCTTTTAGCTTACCACCATTTTGCTTGACCAATGCCACAGTGGTGTTGTCACCAAATAGTGCTTGATAAATCATGATCAGCGCATACAGGCCTGCCAAGACAAGGCTTGCTGTAGCGATGACAGTTGCGATCGGATGTAGTTCAAACGCACCAAGCAGAATCAGGATCTCACCGATGAAGTTACCTGTCCCTGGAATACCCAGCAGTGCCGCACTAAAGAACATCAGCAGCGGTGCAAAGTAGCGGAACTGACCCCACATACCACCCATCTTGGTCAAATCACGCGTATGTAAGCGTTCGTACAACTGACCTGCCATGATAAATAGCGCCGCACTCGACAGACCGTGCGCAATCATCTGCACCATCAAACCTTGTAGCGATACCAAAGTACCAGCGAACACCGCCAATACCACAAAGCCCATGTGTGACACGCTCGTATAAGCAAGCAGACGCTTGATGTCGGTTTGGGCAAAAGCAAGTAGTGCGCCATACACCACACCGATCATACCAAGCACGATGGCAACCGGAGCGAATTCAGCCGATGCTGTTGGGAATAATGGCAAGACAAAGCGCAACAGACCAAATGCCGCTGTCTTGATCAAGATACCTGCCAAGTCCACCGAACCTGCTGTCGGCGCTTGTGCGTGCGCGTCAGGCAGCCAGCTGTGCAGTGGGAATACTGGCAATTTCACCGCAAAACCAATGAAGAAGCACAGCATGATGATGTATTCCCACGCGCCCAGATTCAGACCCAGTAGGTCATGATAATCAAAGCTTAGCACGCCAGTTTGGCTAAAGTGAATGATGACAAGCAGCAAAATACCGATCAACATCACAAGACCTGATGCTTGGGTGTAGATGAAGAATTTGGTTGCGGCATATTCTTTGGTGCGACCGCCTGTGGCATTATGACCCCACAGCGCAATCAAGAAATAAATCGGCAACAGCATCATCTCCCAAAAGAAGAAGAATAAGAATAAGTCAATTGCCAAAAATACACCAATAACGCCGCCTAAGCTCCACAGCAGATTCAGCATAAAAAAGCCGACGCGTTTTTGGATTTCACCCCAAGAACAGCCCACCGCCATGATGCCAAGAAATGCTGTCAAAGCCACCATCAATAGCGACAGACCATCCATCGCTAGGTGGAATTTGATGCCTAAGCTTGGAATCCAAGGTAGCACAAACTGCGCTGCCCAAGGTAAATTTGCCTTATCCGCCATACCATCTGTTGCAAGCAAGGTATTAAAATTCCCCTGCTGCCACAACACAAGCGATAGACCAAATGTCACAATCATTGCAATCAAGGCAATCCATCGTGGCAAGCGATCGCTTACTTTTTCAATAAGCCAGCACAGCACACCTGCAATAAATGGAATTGCAATCAATGCTGGCAGTATCCAATTTTGTTCTAATGCCATCTTACACCACCATCATCATTGCCAAGATTAGAATAATTACTAAGCCAAAACCAAAGCCTGCCATGTGGGTGCGCAATAGCCCTGTTTGGGTTTTTGCAGTGATTTTGTTGCCCACAGATGCCAATGCCGGGAAAATACCGATCAGCTTATCGACAGGATCGGCTTTTAGCCCTTTGGTGATTGCCAAGAACGGCTTGACAAATACAATGTCATACAAAGCATCAAAGCCCAAACCGTGATAGCACCAGTGATACAGCGCGCCACCGATGGCAGTCTTTTTAAAGCCATCAACCAAGCGACCTTTATTCACTGCATACAATAGCACCGCCAAAATCAAGCCTGCCGCCATAAAGCCAGTAGCAATCAGTTCAGCCGTGTGCTTGGCGTGTGCTTCACCTGCAGCTTCAAGTGCCGCACCTGGACCCAATGGCAAGACATCAGCCAATGGCGGTACGATCATTGCACCGATACCAGTCGATAGCACAAGCAACACCACCAATGGCAGCCAGTATGAGATGCCCGATAGCTTGTGTGCGTGGGTTTTTTCTTCACCAAAGAAAGTGATCCAAATCATACGGAAAGTATAGATTGATGTTAAGAATGCACCAAAGACACCCGCCCAAAACAGCGTTTGGTAACCGCCAGCGTACGCTTCCCAAAGAATCGCTTCTTTAGAATAAAAGCCCACGGTAATCCAAGGCAGCGCAACCAGCGCACCACCACCGACAACAAAGCAAGCGAACACTAATGGGATTTTCTTATACAGACCACCCATTTTAAAGATGTTTTGCTCATGATGTACTGACAAGATCACCGCACCCGATGACAAAAATAGCAATGCCTTAAAGAATGCGTGCGTCATCAAGTGGAAAATCGCCACTTGCCATGCGCCCACGCCCAGTGCGATGAACATATAACCAAGCTGACTCATGGTGGAGTATGCCAAGATACGCTTGATATCGGTCTGCGCCAAGGCACAAAAACCCGCCACCAACATTGAGATTGCGCCAACACCACCAACCCAGTACAGCAGTACTTCAGGCGTCAGGATAAATAGCGGATGCATACGCGCGATCAGATACACGCCAGCTGTAACCATTGTCGCTGCGTGGATCAGTGCTGAGACAGGTGTCGGACCTGCCATCGCATCAGCCAGCCAAGTGTGTAGCGGAATCTGCGCTGACTTACCCCAAGCGCCACCAACCAACATCATGGTGGTCAAAATCATCGTTGGGTTATTGAGCGTAAATACTTCAGGTGCTTTGGTAATGATCTCAGAAATGGTCAAAGTGCCAAATTCACGGAACAATAAGAACAGACCAATTGCCAGGAACACATCACCGACACGCGTCACAGTAAATGCCTTGATCGCTGCACGACCATTAGCACGCTCGGTATAATAAAAGCCGATCAATAGATACGAGCAGATACCGACACCTTCCCAACCTAGGTAAAGTAGCAATAAGTTATCCGCTTGTACCAAAAGCAGCATACTTGCCACAAATAGGTTCAGATAGCTAAAAAAGCGTGCAAAACCTTCTTCACCCTTCATATACCATGAAGCGAATAGATGAATCAAAAAACCAATGCCAGTGATAATCCCTGTCATGGTCAAGGTCAAACCATCAAAATGCAAACCAAAAGCAGGGGCAAACTCACCCACTTTCAGCCATGTCCACAACGGCACATTGATTGCTTGACCATTATAATTATTCAAATACTCCATCGATGCCATCAATGCCGCAATTGCTGACAATGCCATCGAACCCACACCGATGATGGTTGCCATCATCTCAGATAGGCGATCTCGCAAACTTGCCAAGATCAAAAAACCAATCAGTGGGCAAATAAAAGTCCATGCTAACATACTCATAATTTACCCCTTCAATCTGCTAGCTTGATTCACATCAAGATTGCGGAATCGATGATAAAATTGCAACAAAATAGCCAAACCAATAGCAGCTTCAGCAGCTGCCAAAGTCAGGACAAAAATAAACATCACCTGCCCATCAGGACTGCCCCAAATATTACCGCCAATAACGAAAGCCAACGCGGTCGAGTTCATCATGATCTCAAGGCTCATCAGCATAAACAGCACATTGCGGCGCGCCATCACGCCAACCAGACCGATGGCGAATAAAATCGCGCACAACATCAGCGCGTGTGATACAGGAATGCCCAAATTGGCAATCTGTTCACTTGCTTGTGCTGCAGCTTGTGTGACTGATGTCTGCAAATTTGTCGCCATTACAGACCCCCTTTGTTATTATTATGTTGTGTAAAAACTGGTCCATCTGGCTGATGGTTCGGTGCATTTGCGCCTGCTTCAGTGTCTTGATAATGACTGAAGTTCTCATCATCCAAGGCTTTTTTGCCCAAGTGATATGCTGCGACCAACGCACCCAATAATAAGAATGCTGCCACTTCCACCAGTAGCACATACTGGGTAAATAGGCTTGTACCCACCGCTTTGGCATCTACTGTTTGGGCGCTTAGCATCTGAGCGCCATTTGGTGACGCACTGATGATACCAACCAATACCGCAGCGATGATCAATGTTAAGCCTACTGGTGTCGCCCACGCATTCGATGTCAGCCATGATTTTTCTTCACTGACATCCGTGCCAAGATTTAGCATCATGATCACAAAGACGAACAGCACCAAAATCGCACCGGCATATACGATGACTTCCAAGACACCTGCAAACGGCGCACCCAAAATAAAGAAAATCCCTGCCACTGCCAATAGTGATACAATCATCGACAAGATGGCGTGTACTGGATTGGCGTGCGTTACTACACGGAAACTGGCATAAATCGCCACCGCTGCCAAGGCATAAAAACCCACCAAATTGGCATTGCTTAAAATATCAGATAAAATCGTCATCATGGTAACAAACTCCGCACATCAATCGGTGTCGCTTCGTTTTGGTGCGAGCCTTTTGGTTGTTTTTCGGTCGCCATGCCAGTGACACGGTAATAGTTATAATCAGGATATTTGCCTGGTCCTGAGATCAGCAGATGCTCTTTTTCATAGACCAAGTTTTGGCGATTGTACTCACCCAATTCAAAATCAGGGGTCAGCTGAATCGCTGTCGTTGGGCAAGCTTCTTCGCACATACCACAAAATACGCAGCGCGAGAAATTAATACGGAAAAATTCTGGATACCAGCGACCATCTTCACGCTCGGCTTTTTGTAGGCTGATACAGCCCACAGGACACGCCACAGCACATAAGTTACACGCCACGCAGCGTTCATCACCATCAGGATCACGCGTCAGAATAATGCGACCACGAAAACGCGGCGGCACTGGCACGGGTTGTTCTGGATATAAAATCGTATCACGCGGACGCAAGGCATGGCTATTGACCATCCACAATGAGCGGACGATACTGATGATGCCAACTGCCGTATCTTTTAGAGTTGTAAACATATTTCACCAGCCTTATTGTACTAATAAAATGACAGCTGCAGTTACAAGCAAATTCACCAAAGTGACTGGCAAACACACTTTCCAACCAAAGTTCATCACCTGATCATAACGCGGACGCATCAATGAGCCACGCGCAAGGATAAACATGGTCATAAAGAACAAAGTCTTTAGCATGAACCACACCACAGGGGCGATGAATGGAATGTCAATGCCAAACGGTGGCAGCCAACCGCCAAAGAACAAGCAAGTCATCAGCGCCGAAATCAGCACGACATTGACATATTCACCGATGAAGAACATACCAAATTTCATGCCTGAATATTCAACATGATAACCTTCAGCAAGCTCTTGCTCAGCTTCTGGCTGGTCAAAGGGATGGCGGTGCGTCACTGCTACGCCTGCCACCACGAATGCCAAAAAGCCAAAGAATTGTGGAATGACATTCCAAACGGTCGCTTGTGCTTCAACGATGTCGCGCAGGTTAAACGATCCCGCCATCGCCACCACACCCATCAGTGATAAGCCCAAAAAGACTTCATAACTGATGGTTTGGGCAGATGAACGCAGACCGCCTAGTAACGAGAATTTGTTCGCCGATGACCAACCACCAAACATCACTGCATAGACAGCTAGTCCTGCCATGGCAAAAAAGAACAATAAGCCAATATTCCAATCTGCTGCGCCCAATGTTGGGCTTAGTGGAATGATGGCAAAGCTTGCCAAAGCAGTGAACATCGCAATCGCAGGCGCTAGGGTGAAGATTTTTTTGTCAGCAAATTCTGGCGTCCAGTCTTCTTTGAAAAAAATCTTCAGCATATCCGCCACCAGCTGTAGCGAACCTTGCCAACCCACACGGTTTGGGCCGTAGCGGTCTTGCCACAGTGCAAGCATACGGCGCTCATAGACGATCATCAGTGCCGCGACAATCACTAGACCTAGGAAAATCACCAAAGCCTGAATGACCAAAAACAATACCGACCACACATCAAAGCTCATCGCATTCGCCAAAAATGCTGGTACTTCTGGAATAATACGAGATGACATTACACAGCCTCCATGGATGGTGCGACATTCACAGGCGTATCACTTGCCTTAAATAATGGATTGTTGTGACGGCTTGGCAGATTCTGCACGCTCAGCTGATAAGCAGGCTGATAGACAGGATCTACGCTGTCAGCACGCTTGATGGTCGTTGGCACTTTTGGTGATAGTGGCACTTGACCTGCGGCATAGCCGATGCAGCCTTCAGGGATGAACTCATTAATCAGTACAGGCAATACGATCTCGCCTTGTACGCTTTGGATACTGAGCAAATCCCCTTCGCGCACTTGCCAATGATTGGCATCTTCTTCATTGACATACCAACCGATCGGTTTGATTTGACCTGCTACCACTGGGCTTCGGCTCGCCATCGGTGATGATGAGAAGATATTATGCACAGGCACTAAGCGCACGATACCATTAAATACACTGGTCGATGCAGGATCCTGGATCTCAGTGCGATGGCTGTGATAAGTCGTATCCAATCGTGGCAAAATATCAAACAGACGCACGCCGACATCACCGCCTTTTAGCTTACCACCGACTTTATCTTGGTATTTGTTCCAAGCTTGTGGTGAGTTCCACCCTGCCGCCCATGCAAATGGGATGCTCGCTGGGTTGGTTTGGTTCCCCACATAGCCCTCCATCGAGAAAGTCAACGCTGTATCTAGATCCTTTGGCTGCATTGGCTCATGGATTGATAGTGGCGCACGCATCGCGGTACGGCCTGAGTAGCGGCGTGGTTCACGCGCGATTTTCAGACCTGTGATGCGATAGTCGGCATTCGGTGCGGCTGCTTTGATATTTGCCAAAGCAGGTACTTCATTGCCAATATCATCAATGACTTCGTCCAAGTGCGCTGCGCTCGCGCCTTTACCAGTCTCAAAGCCAAGTGCATACAACCAACGCCACGCGTCTTTGATCTCTGAAGTTGGCTCATAATATTTTTTATCATAAGCTTGGAAGAAACGCTGCGCGCGACCTTCAGCTGAGACAAGTGTACCATCACTTTCGGCAAAGCTTGATGCTGACAGCACCAAATCCACGCCATCATGCCACGGATAATTTTGATGATCGATAACAATCACAGTCTTGTCATGAAGCTTGCCCAAGGCATTGATACTGGCAAGTTGGCTCAAATCATTTTCTAGTACCACCGCCACTTCAAAGTCTGACGCCAGCACTTCTTCGATTGATTTACCACCAAGCAAGCTTAGACCTGCGCTGTTCGCCGCTGGTAAGGCAAGATAAATGCCCGCCACAGGTGCAAAGCGCTTATCTAAGGCTTTTGGCTCTGGAATGCGTACCAGTTGCGCTTGCTCTGCCTTATCGGTATTCGTACCTTCATGCTCAGGCTTGGCTGCCAATTGTGGATCATGTTCAGGCAGTTCTGCTGCATTCAGTGCATCCACTTGCGCTTGATATGCTTGTAGCTCAGCATCGTTTTGCGCTTTGATCGCTTGGCGTTTTTTGGTCAAGGCGGTCGTGATATAACCTGCTGCATCAATCACATGGCTTGATGACAATGAAGTACCTGAGATGACCAATGGCTGATTAGCAGTGATTAGATCTTTGGCGATTTGATAAGCCAAATCTAGCATTTCATCGCTGGCATTCAAGCTTGGCTTGGCAAGACGATCCAAATCCGTGCCGAAAGTCTCAATCACTTCACCGACCAAGTAGCCCAAGCGCGCAACATCTTCGATCGTCGCCACAGCAGACACCTTAGCAATGTCATCAAGCTTGGTATCGACCACATCGACGACATAGATCGGACTATAGGCATTTTGACCAATACGCTTGACAGGCTCAGCCAGCCAATGCTCAGTACGCAGCGCTGTCGCCATATCTTTGGCTTTATTTTTCGCTGCTTGGCGTACAGACAGTGCCACACGCGCAGAAGTCTGCGTGATGTCTTCACCCAAAATGAATACTGCATCAGCTTGCTCGATTTGGGCAACCGAAACATTATACACGCTATCATTACGAAGAATTTGCACCGATTTATCAATCAAGCTTTGGGTTGCCAATGATTGACCTGTGCTGTAATTATCCGCACCGACCAGTTTTTTGAGCGCAAAGTTATTCTCAATGCTGCTTGCATCTGAGCCGATACCGATGGCTTTTTTACCTTTTAATAATTCAATGGCGGTATCCAATGCTGCATCAGCGGTGAGTGCTACTTTGCCATTGGCGGTGTTTTGGCATGGGGTCAATGGGCGATCGGCACGATTGACATAACCATAACCGAAGCGGCCGCGGTCACATAGGAAATAACCATTGACATCATGATTATAGCGGTTTTCAATGCGGCGCAGCTCACCATAACGCTCGCCTGCTGAGATGTTGCAGCCTGTAGAGCAGCCATGGCACACGCTTGGCGCGTACTGCATATCCCATTTACGGTTGTAGCGGTCTGAATGCGTGGCGTCGGTAAATACACCTGTTGGGCAGACTTCGGTCAAGTTACCGCTAAATTCACTTTCAAACTGACCATCTGCTTCACGGCCGAAATACACGCGGTTGTTCGACGCATACACGCCCATGTCTTCGCCGCCTGCATAGTCTTTATAAAAACGCACACAGCGATAGCACGCGATACAGCGGTTCATCTCATGATTGATGAATGGGCCTAAATCTTGGTTGTGGTGCGTGCGCTTGGTAAAGCGATAACGGCGCTCGCGATGACCTGACATATAAGTCATGTCCTGTAGATGGCAGTGACCACCTTCTTCACAAGTTGGGCAGTCGTGCGGATGGTTGGTCATGATGTACTCAACGATACGCTTACGAAATGCCTTAGCTTCATCATCATCAACCGAGATATACATATCATTGGTCGGCGCAACCATACAGCTCATCACCAAACGGCCACGACCTGCGGCATAATCTTCGGCGTTGTTGTATTGCTTGACTGCGCACTGACGGCATGAGCCGACCGAGCCCAAAGCAGGATGGTAGCAGAAATACGGGATGTCGATGCCCAATGACAAACAGGCTTGTAATAGGTTATCAGCACTATCGACTTCGACAGTTTTACCATCAATATGAATGACTGCCATCACACACCCCCTTGTTGTGCTGATTGCTCAGCTGCATCTGGTGCAGGCTGATTGATTTTATTGTCAAATTCATGGCGGAAATATTTCAATGCACTCATCAATGGCTCCATCGCCCCTGGTGCGTGCGCGCAGAAAGTCTTACCAATCCACAGATCGCGTGTCAGCTCGGATAATTTGTCAATATCTTCAGGCTTGCCGTGACCATTGTCGATAGCATCAAGCATTTTTACACCCCAAGGCAGACCGTCGCGGCATGGTGTACACCAGCCACAGCTTTCGCGTTGGAAAAATTGCTGTAGGTTCTTGGATAGACTCACCATATCTTGAGTTTCATCGACGACCATCATTAGGCAAGTACCTAGGCGACTACCTGCTTTCATGATCGGATCAAAGTCCATCACAAGATCAAGATGCTCATCGCTTGCGGTCAGAAAATCGGTACTTGCACCACCTGGTAGCCATGCTTTTAGCTTCAGACCATCTTGCATACCGCCAGCCAGCTCAATCAACTCACGCGCAGTATAACCAAATGGCACTTCCCACAGACCTGCGTCTTTTACGCGACCTGAACAGCCCATGATTTTGGTCCCTGGGGTTTCTGATTTGCCTTTTTTCTTTGGTAAATCCAGGTACCACTGCACGCCATTTAGCATGATGGCTGACATATTATTCAGCGTTTCGACATTGTTCACCACTGTCGGACGACCCCACGCGCCTGAGACTTGTGGGAAAGGCGGCTTAGTGCGTGGATTGGCACGACGACCTTCTAGGCAGTTGATTAGAGCTGTTTCTTCACCGCAAATATAGCGACCTGCGCCCGTATGCACATGCAGATCAAAATTAAAACCACTGCCAAGAATATCATCGCCCATAAGGCCCGCTTCATGCAGCTCTTTAATCGCAGCTTCTAGGCGTTCAGCCGCTAGGATGTACTCACCACGGATAAAGATATAGCCGACACTAGCACCGATGGCATAGGCGGTAATCAACATCCCTTCGATCAACTGAAATGGCAGACGCTCCATCAATAGACGGTCTTTAAATGTCCCTGGTTCCATCTCGTCAGCATTACAGATCAAGTAGCGCACACCGCCATCTGGTGGTGTCATGAATGTCCACTTCAAGCCTGCGTTAAAGCCTGCACCACCACGACCACGGACATTGGCAGTTTTGATCATCTCGCCGACTTCTTTTGGGGTTTTTGATAAGGCGATTTTTAGACCTTCAAAGCCTTTTAGGGCAAGGTAATCAGCAAGTTTTAGCACCGCATCTTGGTGGAACAAGCGCCAAGTCAATGGATGCGTAAGACTAGTTGGCTCTTCACCTTCGGCAAGACCCACGCCATAGATCGGTACGCGCTGATTATTCAGCTGACTTGGTGCTAAGCCATTTTTACGAGCATCGATTTGTTCTGCAACTGTTTTCATGCGTATTGCTCCAATAATAATGACACTTCGCTTGGCAGTACAGGACCATAAGTATCTTCACCGATCAGCACGCTTGGGCCTTTATCGCAGTTACCTAAGCAGCAGATTGGCAATAGCGTAAATCTGCCATCGGTAGTGGTCTGACCAAAGTCAATACCCAGCTGCTTTTTGAACTCATCTGCCAGTGCTTCATAGCCTGTCAAATAGCAGGCGATCGAGTCACAGATCAAGATCACATGACGACCAACAGGGCTGCGATAGATGCGGTTAAAGAATGTCGCCACACCTTCCACATCAGTCACAGCGATGTCAAGCATATTGGCAATCGCCGCCACTTGGGCATCATCGACCCAACCGTTGCGTTTTTGAACCAATTTAAGTGCATCAAGTACTGCAGCACGCGCTTGTGGGTAGTGATGAATATATTCATCAATGCCTGCAATTTCTTCCTTGGTCAAAATGGATGCCACATCCACTTTGGGGGTTTTATCAGTTACAATTTTCATATAAACCCTTATTTTTGTTATTATCACATCTTAATTATCGATCACAATCCGCCATGACAATATCAATACTTGCCAAGTAAATGATCGCATCAGACACCAATGAACCATTGATCACGCTTGGCATTTGTTGCAAGTGTGCAAAGGTCGGTGTGCGAATACGCGTACGATAGCTCATCGTTGAGTTATCTGAAGTCACATAGTAGCTGTTCAGACCCTTGACACCTTCAACCATTGCGCAGCTTTCGCCCGCTGGCATCACAGGACCCCATGAGACCGATACGAAGTGGTTGATCAAGGTCTCGATGTCTTGTAGTGTGCGGTCTTTTGGTGGTGGTACAGCCAGCGGATGCTCGGCTTTATAAGGACCTGATGGCATATTGTTCAGGCACTGCTCAATGATGCGCAGACTTTGGCGAATCTCTTCAATTTTCACCAAGCAGCGATCATAAGCATCACCGTTATAGAATACCGGCACTTCAAAGTCAAAGTTTTCATAACCCATATACGGGCGTGCCTTACGCAAGTCAAAATCAATACCCGTCGCACGCAGACCTGCACCTGTCACACCCCATGCTAAGGCTTGCTTAGCATCGTATTGGGCGACCGCTTGGGTGCGGCCTTTTAGCACCGTGTTGGTCATCGTCGCTTTGAAATATTCATCAATACGCTTTGGCATCCAGTCTAGGAAATCGCGCACCAGTTTCTGCCAGCCATTTGGCAAATCATGCGCCGTGCCACCGATACGGAACCACGCAGGATGCATACGATAGCCTGTCACCGCTTCGATGACATCGTAGGCTTTTTGACGGTCGGCAAACATATAAAATACTGGCGTCATACCGCCTGCGTCTTGGATGAATGTACCCCAGTACAGTAGGTTATTGGTAATGCGGAAAAATTCACTCATCATCACGCGAATGGTCTGCGCGCGCTCAGGCACGGTAATACCTGCCAATTTTTCCACCGCCATGATGTATGGCAGCTCATTCATCACACCGCCCAAGTAGTCGATGCGGTCAGTGTATGGAATGAACGAATGCCAAGTCTGACGCTCCGCCATCTTCTCGGCGCCGCGATGGTGATAGCCGATGTCAGGGATACAGTCGATGATCTCTTCACCATCCAACTGTAGCACCAAACGGAATGCACCGTGCGCCGATGGGTGGTTCGGGCCGATGTTTAGGAACATGAAGTCTTCATCACGACCCGAGCGTTTCATGCCCCACTCTTCAGGCACAAAGCGTAAGTTCTCTTGCTCAAACTGCTGCTTGGCGGTATTTAGAAAATATGGTGTAAATTCGGTCGCACGCGCGTGGTATTCTTTGCGCAGCGGATGACCTTCCCAGTATTTTGGCAATAAGATACGCGTCAAGTGCGGATGACCATCAAAGATGATGCCAAACATATCGTACACTTCGCGCTCATACCAGTTGGCATTTGGATAAATCTTGGTCGCTGATGGGATGCTTTGACCTTCTTTTAGCGCGACTTTTACGCGGATATCTTCATTGCGCTCAAGGCTCATCAAGTGATAAAACACAGTAAAATCACTTGGCGGCAAGCCATAGCGATGGGTGCGCAGACGCTCGTCAATGGCAGACAAATCCACCAGCATGACATAGGGCTTTGGCAAGGTGCGCAGCGTCATCAAAACATCCAACACATGATCAGCGCTCACCCAAATGGTCGGAATACCATCTGCTGTTTCTTGGATGGTATATTGCCCATGATGCTTAACATTTAACGCCGTAAAAATCGCGTGATGCTTCGGCGCAGTATCATTGAAACTCATTTTGTTATTATCCTTAGTGATGTTCAATCAAAACATCAAACACCGATTAAATTAGAAAGTAACAAGCGATCGATGATCGATTAAAATCTTACCAAGCATCATCTTGGCTGCGCAGATTGACCGTTTTGATGCGTTCTGCGTTTTTGCGATCGCGCTCTGGGGTCATCACAGGCTGGATGATACCATGCTCATCTAGGTGAATGCCCAATGGACGGCGTTCGTGCGTGATTGATTCTTGTAGCAGCATCAAGGCTTGGATCAGTGCTTCAGGACGCGGTGGACAACCTGGGATATACACATCCACAGGCAAAATCTTATCAACCCCTTGTACGACCGAATAGATGTCATACATACCGCCTGAGTTGGCGCACGCACCCATAGAGATGACCCACTTCGGCTCTAGCATTTGCTCATACAGGCGCAAAATAACTGGCGCCATCTTCACAAAGCAAGTCCCTGCTACGATCATCACATCCGCCTGACGCGGTGACGCACGGATAACTTCTGCACCGAATCGCGACAAGTCATGCACGCCTGTCAAGGTGGTGGCGTATTCGACATAGCAGCAGCTTGTACCGAAGTTAAACGGCCACAGTGAGTTTTTGCGACCCCAGTTCGCTGCAGCGTGCGTTAGGTCTTCAAGCTTTGCCATAAAGACATTTTTCTCGACTTCAGCTTGTGTGATGTCGTCAATCAGCTCGCGCGATTGTTTTGGGAATTGTTCTTTTGATGGATTGGCTTTGGTTAGTGTGTATTTCATAGCGGTACACTTCTTATTTTGGTTATTGGTGATCGATCGGCTCAGAACCGATCGCTATCCCTACGCTAAACTTCCCTAGATGTCCTTGTCATTGATAAAACAAAACGCCACAGCACTCGCCGTAACGCTTGTTTATTCAGTCATCCTGTTGGCGAAAGTCTTGAGTGGTAACTCGGCCAGTGGTGTTAATGTGGTCGATGTTCGCCATGTGCGCACGATTTTTCTCAATGTCATTTGAGACATTGATACGGCCTGAAGATTGCGCTGGTACTTTACCTGTTGGGTCGGTGTGCAGCTCATCGATGCCATTGAAGGCAGTGATGCTCGCTAGATCAAACCCTGCAGGCTTAGATAGGATGCGTGGTTTTTTCTTGCGCTTATCTGCTGGCGCCCAGTTCATCGCACCCAAGCGCATTTCATAGATCAAACCTACAAACAAAATGGCGATAAAGATGGCAGCTGCAGTAAAGCCATACCAATTGACTTCACGCACGCTTACCGAATAGGCGTATAAAAACAGTGCTTCTAAATCGAAAATGACAAAGAAAATGGCAACCAAATAGAATTTGGCAGACAGTCGAATGCGCGCCGAACCTGCTGACACCACACCCGCTTCGAAGGTTTCTTGTTTTTGGAGACCTGATGACCGACCGCCCAAAAGACGCGGTACAGTCAGCATAAAAACGACTAGCCCAGCGGCGGCTAGCAAAAATGCGATCGCTGACCAATTGGCTAACATAATCACCTCTGTGTGATTTCTTTTATTAGAATAAAAACGGCGGTATTATAACATAAATCCAACAATTACGACATTTTAGTGATGAATTTGATTGTAAATTATTATTTCTTATTTTTATGCCGCCATATCCATGACAAATAATCTTGCTTATTTTTTACACAAAACTTGCTTTTTTATGATCGATAATTATTGTTAAAGCAATGATTTTTAATTTTTCAAGATTTATTGTGAATTTATGCAGTGATAATCTCTGGCTCAAAGCCTGCATCATCAATGGCTTGTAAGATCGCATCTTGGTCAATCTGCGCTTCATCATAGCCAATCACCGCTTGACGAGATGGCAAATCAATAGAAATCGATGTGATACCGTCTAAAGCTTGCACGGCTTTTTGGACACTGGCAGTACAGCCGCCACAGGTCATGTCTGAAATGGATAAGTGTAATGTTGTCATTTGTTATTATCCTTGTTGTTGTTTTGTAGCGTGGTTATTTTACGATATTTTTGGCAAAAATGCAAAAATCCCAATGCTAAAACATCGGATTTTGTTCATGGATTATTGATTTGCTTAAGCCAAGTATTAAGCTCATTATTATGCAGCGTATGGTCATCGATATTTTGCTGCGCTAATGCCAAGATCTCATCATCCGCGCCAAGCTTGATGATTTGGGCAGATAAATCGATCGCCAGTTGGTTCTGTAACAGCATTGCATGAGCAAACAGCACATCAGGCGTCTGTAGATCTGATGACAGACCCTTGCCCAGTTGATCCAATTTACCCTGCAGATTCTTCTGAAGACTCAGCCATTTGCCCTGCATCTGCGCCGCTTGATCATCATCTGTCTGCGCGCGCTGCTGCCAGTCACGCATCCACTGTAGCTCAGCTTGCTCGCCATCGATGATCGCTTGGGCGAACTCGCGCATTTGGTTATCTTTGCCATAGCGAAGCTCGGTATAAGCCATCGTGATCGCCGCTTGGTGATGCGCACTCAACGCCTGCACAAACCTGCCTTGTGCCGATGGCGCATCGATCGTCTCGTGCTGCATCTGCTCGATGGCATCACGCAGTTTTTGGCGGTATTTTGATGCTTGTATCTGTGCGGTATCGGCACTGTTTGTTTGCTCGGCTTGCAAGGAAGCTGATTGCGCACCTGCTTTAGTGTTGGTTTTGGCGGTATTTTGACTACACGCCGTCAGCACCAAAGCGGCAAACATCGCCGTCAGCCCTTTATGACGAAAAACCCAAGTCATAGACCCAACCATTTTTCAAAAAAAATCCAAGGAAGCTGCCACGCGCACAGCATGGCAGCCTTTGATATTATTGGCTGATGACATCCACGCCTGCAGGTGGCTTGAAGTTAAATTGTGATGCATCAATCTTTTTATTCATGGTGATTTTGCTAAAGCGAATACTGGTGGTCTGACCTAAGTTGTCATTAAGCACCATCATCACAGGCTTGCCACCATTAAAGCTGATCGAGACATTTTTAAAGTTGGCGTTGTTTGATTTTGGTGTTAGGACAAAATAGTACTTGGCAGCATTCGGCTGACTGACGGTGAAGTTACGGTTGATTTGATTGACATCGCCTGACAGTAGCAAGGCTGGCGTTTCGCCGACTTGGTTGCCCACCGATTGCTTGGTTGCTTGTTGTAGGTCTTTATCATATACCCACAGCGTATCACCATTGGCAACGATCAGCTGCTCTGCCGGTGATTTGGTTTCCCAGCGGAACTGGTTCGGACGCTGTACGCTCATCGAGCCGCTGAACTTGGTGGTTTTTTTGCCCGCGACTGTGGTTTGGGCGAAATCTGCACTCATTGATTTGGTGTTGCTAAGTAGGCGATTTAGCTGCTTGACCGCGTCTGCTTGGCTGGCTGGGGCAGCATATGCCGTGGTGGTTAATACAGGGGCTGCGATAGCACCCATGACAGTGGTCGCCATCACTGCTTTAAGAAGGCTTGCGCGCACTGTTTGGTTAAAATTTGACATAAGTAAACTCCGAAAAATTCATCTATTATAAATGAAAACGCGAGAAAAGCACATCAAAACGCGTCATCGATATGGGTGCATTGTGCCAGTTTTATATGTTGCAATCTAGATGAAAAATGCTAACAGCTGCACGCATTTGTAACGCAATTGCTCAAATTTTCGGCAAATGACGCAATTTTTGGTAAGAATTGGCAATTTTCGCAGTATTTGTAACAAATTATGACAAATTAGCAGTGTTGTCAAGTGAGATGTTGTACACCAAAACCAATCCTTGCACTTGCCAACTTGAGCTTAAAATCAAAGCTTTGTGGTCAAATCCAAGCGTTTTAGGCGAATGGCATTCAGTAGTACCGAGATTGAGCTTAATGCCATCGCCGCCGCTGCCATCGCAGGGCTAAGCAGCCCCAATGCCGCAAGCGGTATGCCGATGCAGTTATAGATTAGGGCGAAAAATAGATTTTGCTTAATCGCAGCTAAAGTGCGCTGTGCGATGTGATAAGCATAATACACATGGCTGAGTGACTCACCGAGTAGTGTCGCTGATGCAGTGTGGCGCGCGACATCGGTTGCGCCACCGACCGCGAAGCTTGCCTGTGCTGCTGCCATCGCTGGTGCGTCGTTCACCCCATCGCCGACCATCGCCACCTGATAACCATCAGCCGCCAAACGCTCAATGGCGGACAATTTATCGCGTGGTGACATTTGCCCTGTGGCATGAGTAATGTTCAGCGCATTTGCAACCTTGGCGACCGCAGAATTTCGATCTCCGCTCATCAGCACCGTCTGCACACCTGCACCTTGTAAAGCGGTGATAATCCGTGCTGCTTCGTCTTTGATGGTGTCATCCAGCACAAAAATCGCCGCAGGCTTATCATCAATCGACACTGCCACAAGCGTTGATGCCGCCGATTTCTCTTGCCAATCAGTATCCAGTCCTGCCAACGCCTGCTCATCGATACCGACAAAGCTTGGCGTACCGACACGCACTCTGCCGACGCCTGCGATCTGCCCCATTAAGCCCGATCCTGTGACGGTACTGACATCTAGGGCGGTGTACAGCGGTAGGCGTCTGTCTTGGGCGTGACTGATGATGGCGTGCGCAAGCGGATGGGCAGCGTATTGTTCAAGGCTTGCTGCGATGGATAACAGCTCATCGGCGTGATAACGATGATTAATGATCTGCATCGCGGTCACGCTTGGCTTGCCTGTGGTCAGCGTCCCTGTCTTATCAAAGACAATGGTATCAATGCGCCCTGCTCGCTCAAGGCTCACCGCATCTTTATACCACACGCCGTGTCGCGCACCAACGCCCATTCCTGCCATGATCGCAGCAGGCGTAGCAAGCCCCAAGGCACACGGACAAGCAATCACCAATACCGCCACCGCACGCATCAAGGATGTGTCAAAACCCAAACCAAAACCAAAATTTACCACAAAAGTAATGATCGAAATCGCCACCACCACAGGTACGAATACCGCCGAGACACGATCAGCAAAGCGCGCAATATCCGCCTTACTGCCTTGGGCATCAGCAAGCGCACTCATCATATCACCAAGCTTGGTCACCTGACCTGTCGCCGCCGCACGATACACCACACTGCCATCACCAAGCGTGCTGCCTGCATAGACAGTGTCGCCGATGGCTTTAGGCACAAGCATACTTTCGCCTGTCAGATGCGCTTCATTGGCAAGCGCGCCGCCTGTCACCACCATGCCATCGACAGCGATTTTATCCCCTGTATTGGCAAGCAGCTCATCACCAACAGCCACACTCTCGATACCCACTTTAACAAAGCCGTCAGCGACTTTTTTATGCACCATACTTGGGATCAACTGGGTCAATAGCTCAATACTATCTAGACTTTGGGTCTTGGTACGATGTTCAAGAAATTTACCCAATCTTACAAAAGCAATCACCATCACCGACGCTTCAAAATACACCCCATGCATCGCGTGCGGATCGGTGAGCCAAATATAAGTCGAATACGCCCAAATCGCTGTCGTACCGATGGCAACCAGCACATCCATATTGGCAAGTCCTGCTCGCACGCTTGCCCACGCCCCTTGATAAAAGCGCGCGCCAAATACCACCTGCACAATCGTCGCAAGCACAAACTGCGCCCACACAGGCATCATCAGATCATGGCGACCCATCATCATACCGATCATCCCCACCATAAATGGCAGCGCAAGCACAAACAGCACCCACAGCTGCCACGGCACGCGTGTATCGACTTTGGGTTTATCGATCGTAGCTTCAAAGCCAGTTTTCTGAACCCATGCGATGATCTCATCGCTGCTTGTGGCATCGGCTTGATAATCCACCTGCAGTGTCTCGGTGGCGAAATTCACCGTCGCTTTATTGATCGCAGGTTTTTTGTTCAGCACTTTTTCGATACGATTGGCGCAGGCTTGGCAGGTCATGCCGGTGATGGCAAATTGTTGGTGAATTTGTTTACTCATGATCAGATCCTTTTTTGTATATGATAAACCCTGACCTTGGGTAAAAGTCAAGCAGTTTCAACCAGTTAGCACAGCCATGGTGATCAGCTTAGTAAGATTATGGATAGATTAATTTACAGTTTAAGCATATAAATAAATTTCATTGATAAGGCTGTAAGAATTTGGTAAAATTTGATTGATGAGTGTTAATTGGTTAATTTAGGAGTTGTTATGAAACGCATTTTTATGATTGCAGGGGTAAGCCTTGCATTGACAGGCTGTGATGGGGATATCATCAAGAGCATCGCACGCGCTATCTTGGCAGATGAACAACCACAGCAGCAAGCACAAGTTGCACAGCAGCCACAAGCAGTACAACCTGTGATCGTTCAAGATCCAAATGCACAAGTGCAAGCACAACAGCCAGTAGAAGTGGTCCAGCAGCCACAAGTCGCTGCGCCCGTACAAGCTGCGCCAAAACAAAAAACAACAGCAACACCTGCACCTGCGCGTAAAGCAGCACAGCCTGCCTATTCTGAAACTCCTGTAAATCTGCCCGCAACCGTCATCACACGCCACGGCAGCAATGTCATGGTACGTCGCAGCCCATCACGCAGTGCGGGTAAAGTCGGCTATCTATACACCACTGAGCAGATCTATGTCATCGCTGAAACCAACAAATGCGAAACCATCAACGGCATTTATAACTGTTGGGTAAAAGTTCAGGACGCGACAGGCTTGACAGGTTATAGCTTTGGTGGCTATTTGAATTACTAAGCCCATACGGTTGGATATATAATGAAAAAATACGAAACAGGCAGCGTCAAGACGCTTGGCATTTTGATTTTTCTTGCAGGCGCATTGATGGCGTTGTACTTTGGGCAAAAGATTTTTGTCGGTGATCAGCAGTCAGAGTTGGCAGATAATACCGCCCAAGAACCTGTGGCAATCGGTGAAATCAAAACACTGGATGAGACAGCAGAGCAAGAGCCACAAACTACCCAAGAGCAACCAGTCAAGACCAATGCCTTGACCGCTGATCAAACACCAACGACCGCAGCACCTGCACCAGCAGGCAAGCTGTCTGAAGTGCATGGCGTGGGTAACGATCATGTACTGGTCGGCATTCCAAGCCAATACACCACCAAGGCTGAACAAGTGCATAAAGATGTCTATGACCCACTGATGCAACTGATCGCTGCCGCCAAAGCTGATGGCATCAATCTGACAGTGGTTTCTGCTTACCGTTCCTATAAGCGCCAAAAGCAAATTTGGGAAAATAAATGGGGCGATACTGCTGACAATGATACCCAAAAAGCATTGGATATCTTAAAATGGTCATCATTTCCCGGTACAAGTCGCCATCACTGGGGTACTGAGATTGACTTTAACAGCGTGGCATTGAACTACTGGAATGGCAAAGAAGGTATGCGCGTGCATCAATGGTTGGCCGCCAATGCGCCAAACTATGGTTTTTGCCAAACCTATGGTCCAAACCGCACCAAAGGCTACAGCGAAGAAGCGTGGCACTGGTCACATATCCCAACTGCACAGCAGTATTTTGACCAAATCCGCGATCCACAAACTCTCGCTCTAGTCACCAGTCAATCTATCAAAGGTGCAGCAGCCCTGCGCGAACTTGGCACAGTCGCTGACTATGTGACTGGTATCAGCCCTTGCCACCCATCATAAATCATAAGATGACAAGCATAAAAAAGAACCTAACTTTAGGTTCTTTTTTATTGGGCAGATTATAGACAATCACCATTTTTCAACAGTCGCTTGGCGGTATCTGTACCTTTAAACTTCCAATGCCAACTCTCTTCAGCCACGCCACTTTTGGCTGAATATTCCTTGGTAAAAGTCTGATACCAACCGTAATCGGCTGCATTATCCAGCAGCCATTGATAGCCTTTGGTGTTGGCAAAGGTGTCATTGATCGGTGAAAAATCCACCGCCAAACCTGTATGATGCTCAGAATACCCAGATGGCGCTGAGAAACGATAAATCTGTTTGGCAGGTTTCTTTTCTCTTGTTTTGCGATTGATAATATCCTGCTGATGCGACAACGAGCGAAATGCCGAACCCAAAGTCAAAGGCGCGCGAGCTGCTTTGGCATCTGCCATCATCTGACGCAAAGACGGCGCTGCATCTTTATGCACCAAATATTTACCCACGCTGACTAAGTCAGTTTTTGGCGTTTCTTCAAATTTAAAATGACTGATGCCAACACTTTTGGCGGCTTTATTTGGTGTACATTCGGGCATGACATCGACAGTGTTATCAGCATCTTGTTCAACTACTGATACCAATGCTGATTTTGGCGCGATCGTAGGTGTGCTTGGCATCACCACACTTTCAAACTTACTGGCAGCAACAGGCGTATGCACGCGACCGTTAATTTCAAAAGGCACAGTCAAAGGGTTTTGCATGGCGGTAACTGTCGTAGGTGCTACAGCGGCATCGGTCGCATAATTTTGCCCACTGACGGCATTTTGTTTTAAAAACTGTGACAGCGGCTTGGCTTGTATAGGCTCAGCAACGGTTTTTTGTGGTACAGGTTTTTGTTGCTGATTTTCATAAGTAGAATGATCTGTGACCAAAAAATTACGCTTGGTGGCAGTTTGTGTATTTTGCGCATGGGCAGTCATACTTACAACCACTGCACCCAATAGCAAATAGTGCGCTGATTTCATACAGTAAACACTCATCTAAAATAAAATGATTATAACGGATTTTAATCTGCTTTTCTATCAATTTTAAAAATCTTAACATTTAACCATGATTGTGAAATCGTCGCCCTATTTTATTCAAATCAAAAAGCCAAACTCATCACGAATTTGGCTTTTTTATTCATCTAATATCAAGAACTACGCTCAAGGAACGACAGGCACAAGCTCAAGTCCCATCGTCTCAGGCAGACCGCACATCACATTCATGTTTTGTACCGCTTGCCCCGCCGCGCCTTTGACCAGATTGTCCTGCACTACAATGATGGTCAGCATATCGCCATCTTGATGCACCGCGATACGCAGCTTATTGGACGCACGCACCGAGCGCGTATCAGGCAGCGCACCTTTTGGCAGTACATCGATGAAATATTCATCAACATATACCGCTTCAAACACCGCTTGCCAATCCACCTGCTCGCCCGTCTGTGACAGCGGCACATGAATGGTGCTGAGCATACCGCGAATCATCGGTACCAGATGCGGCACAAAGCGAATCTTATGCGTAAAATTCGCACCTAGCACCGCCTGTACACCTTGAGCGATCTCTGGGCTGTGGCGATGTCCTGCCACGCCATAAGCACTGAAATTATCCGCCGTCTCAGCATAGCTGATGCCTAGCTTGCCTTGGCGACCTGCACCCGAGATGCCTGATTTGGCATCGATGATAATACGACCATCGATAAGCGGCTGATTTTGGCTGTTTTCGGTGTCGATCACAGGCTTTAGACCCAAAATCGCCGTCGTCGGATAGCAGCCCGGATTAGCGATCACTGATGCCGTCGCTACCTTATCGCGCGTCACTTCGGTCAAACCATAGATGCTGTCTTTGAGCACATCTGGGCAAGTGTGCGCCATGCCGTACCATTGCTCAAATTCGGCAAGTGATTGTAAGCGAAAATCCGCACCCAAATCAATCACCTTCACGCCTTTTGCCACCAGTGCAGGCGTGTGTGTCATCGCCACCCCGTGCGGCGTCGCAAAAAACACCACATCGCACTCATCACCCATCTGCGCCATCGTCTCATCAGTCATATCACTAAAGGCAACTTCGCACACGCCGCGCAGACTTGGGAAAATTTCACTGACGCTTTTGCCCGCTTCACTGCGAGAAGTCAGAAATTTGACCGACACCTGTGGATGGCGGCTCAAGATACGCAATAGCTCAACGCCTGTATAGCCTGTACCGCCGACGATACCAACTGAGATGGTTTGTGACATGAGTAATCCTTATTGTAATGTAAAAATACGCCCTAATCTTAGCCCAAACTGTCAGTAATTGCAATGAGAATGTATTTTATTTAATAAATTATAATTGATAATTTAGACTGATTATGAAAATCACTCATAAGCTTGTGGCAAAACAGCATTAAGAAGCCCAATGATTTTCGTTATACTATTTCAACCTCATCATTGAAATGTCGAACAATAAAACCCTGCCTTGTATTCTATGCAAACAGTGTACTTTTAACTGACTCTACTATTTTTACAACCAATGGAGTGTATAACATGAGCTTTAAAGATGAAACCCTTGCCATTCATGCAGGATATAGCCCTGACCCAACCACCAAAGCCGTTGCCGTCCCAATGTATCAAACCACCTCTTATGCCTTTGATGACACGCAGCACGGCGCAGATTTATTTGATCTAAAAGTACAAGGCAATATTTATACCCGTATCATGAACCCAACCACCGCTGTGCTTGAGGCGCGTGTCGCAGCACTAGAAGGTGGGATTGGTGGTCTAGCCCTAGCCTCAGGCATGGCTGCCATCACCTATGCCATTCAGACCATCACCGAAGCAGGTGATAACATTGTCTCGGTCAGTCAGCTATACGGTGGCACTTACAACCTTTTTGCTCATACCCTGCCAAAACAAGGCATCGAGGTAAGATTCTTTGATGGTAATCAACCAGAACAAATACGCGATAAAATTGATGATAAAACCAAGCTAATCTTTGTCGAATCTATCGGCAATCCCTTGGGTAATATTGTAGATTTGACTGCCATCAGCGCCATTGCGCACGAATATGGCGTACCAGTCATTGTTGATAATACCGTTGCCACGCCTGCACTTCTTAAGCCTTTTGAGCATGGTGCTGATATTGTTGTACATTCTTTGACCAAATACATCGGCGGTCACGGCACCAGTATTGGCGGCATAATCGTTGATAGTGGTAAATTCCCATGGGGTAAATATCCTGAACGCTTTAAATCACTCAACACGCCCGACCCAAGTTATCATGGTGTAAATTATGTTGAAGCTTTGGGCGAGGCGGCTTATATCGCGCGCGCTCGAGTTGTACCACTTCGTAATACAGGTGCAGCCATCAGCCCCATGAATGCGTTTTTAATTTTACAAGGTTTAGAAACCTTAAATTTACGCATGGAGCGCCACACTGAAAACGCCCAAAAAGTCGCTGAATACCTACAAAACCATCCAAAAGTCAGCTGGGTAAATTATGCTGGTCTGCCAAACCATCCACAGCATCAGCTGGCGGTGAAATATCTTGGCGGTAAACCATCTGCGATCTTATCTTTTGGGGTCAAAGATGGTAAAGCTGGCGGTACACGATTCATTGATGCTCTGCAGCTATTTACCCGCTTAGTCAATATTGGTGATGCAAAAAGCCTAGCTTGTCACCCTGCCACAACAACACATCGCCAACTCAATGCCGAAGAGCTAAAATCTGCTGGCGTGAGCGAGGATATGGTACGCTTATCAATCGGCATTGAACATATCGATGATTTGATTGCAGATTTGGCGCAGGCATTGGATAAGGTATAATCAATCAATACCAACCCAATCCACAAAAACCATTGATTGCAATGCGTTTATCATTCCCATAAACAAAAAACCGCCCGAAAACTTTCGGGCGGTTTTGCTAATGATAGCAGATTATTTGATACGCATATCACCAGTTTCAACGAAACGCTGATGCCATGACAGTGCTTCAAGCAGAATGTGTGGCGTGTGGATGCCGCCTGCTTTTTCGCTCGCTGCCAACGCGCGATCGTAGTAATCACGCAGCATATCGCGATAATCTGGGTGTGAACAGTTTTCGATAATTAGCTTAGCGCGTTGCTTAGGTGCTTTACCGCGCAGATCTGCCATACCTTGTTCGGTGACGATGAACATCACATCATGCTCGGTGTGGTCGTGGTGGCTGACCATTGGGACGATTGATGAAATCGCGCCGCCTTTTGCGGTCGATGGACTGACATAGAACGAGAAGAAGCCGTTACGGGTAAAGTCGCCCGAACCACCGATACCGTTCATCATCTTGGTACCCATGACATGGGTTGAGTTCACATTACCATAGATATCCGCTTCGATCATCGCGTTCATGCCGATGATACCAAGACGGCGGATAATTTCTGGGTTGTTGCTGATTTCCATTGGGCGTAGGATCAGCTTATCGCGCAGGAATTCGATATTGTCATTGAAGCGTTGTAGTGCATCTGGGCTAAATGACAATGCAGTCGCTGATGCGTGCTTCATCTTACCAGCCAAAATCAGATCCAGCATACCGTCTTGTAGTACTTCGGTGTAACCGGTCAAATCTTCAAATGGTGCATCTAACAGACCTGCCATCACCGCATTCGCGACATTACCCACGCCTGATTGTAGTGGCAATAGGCTCTTAGGTAGGCGACCTGCTTTGACTTCATGGTCAAGGAAATCGATGATTTGCGCTGCGATACGCATTGAGACATCATCAGGATCAGCGAATTTTGAGTTACGGTCACCACCGTTGGTTAGGACGATTGCCGCAACTTTGTCTTGAGCGCACTCGATGTATGGCGTACCGATACGGTCAAAAGCACCGACCAATGGGATTGGCTTACGATGTGGCGGCAAGCCCACTTCACCATACACATCATGCATACCTTCTAGGCCAACATTTTGTGCAGCATTCACTTCGATGATTACTTGCTTAGCTGATTTGATCGCTTCTACTGCATGACCGATACCCATCGCAGGGATGATGTGACCTTCTTCGGTGATGCCTGACGCTTCAACGATGGCGATGTCAAATTCGCCATAGAAACCTTGACGCATTTGCTGCTCGACATGCGACAGGTGCATATCTTGATAAGCGGTACGGCCTGCGTTGATGTTGTTGCGCAAGGTAGGATCTGATTGGAATGGTGAGCGGAAATGTACCGCGTTCGCTTCTGCCAAGACGCCATCACACTCAGGGGCGGTTGATGCGCCTGTTACCATACCGATGCTGAATTTTTCGCCGCGTGCGTGTGCTTCTTTAGCTTTGTTTGCGATGGCAGTTGGCAAGGCTTTTGGATAGCCTGCGCCAGTAAAACCAGTGATGGCAAGATTCATGCCATCTTTGACAAATTCTGCAGCTTGCTCTGCACTCATTACCTTGTCACGCAGACCTGCATGACGAATACGATCGATAGACATAATAATACTCCTAATGATATTGTTTTATCCAAAAACTTGGTAAAACGAAAAATTTACAACTGTAAATTGATAAAATTGTACCACTAGATGACGATGAAATAAATAGGCTGTACAAACATTTTGCGAATTTTTAGATTTTTGATTTTTAATCATTTAAAATTATTGTCAATTTCGTCCAGAATCATCTATCAGACTATGTACCTTACCATGACAAATCTTGTTAAAAATCATCATATTTTAAAAAGTTTTTCTTAATTTTCAAAACAGCCAAATCTATGATAATAAAGTAAATCCACCCCAAATAAAAAAACACGCCAAATGCAGCACTTGGCGTGTTTTTGTAACCGATAAGATCAATGATCGGCAGGCACTTTATCCAAATCAATATCTGGATTTTTGATCAGATGAATGGATGATAAAATCAAACCGCCCCAAATCGCGATCATCGCCACGATCATGACAATCAATGCTGTAGAACTCATGGCTCACTCCTTATTTTTCGTGCGTTTCATGACCTTTGACACTTGGAAGAATCAAAGCAGCCAAGGCAGCCAAAATCACCACACCCCAACCAAAGATCACTTGCGTCATCGTCGGATAGCCGCCATAACCTTCAGTGAATAGCGTCTGTAGCGACAATGCCAAAGTAACGATCAAGACCACTGGCGTCACCACGGTCAGCATGAATGACCACACAAAGCCAACCTTCACACTTGAGATTGCGTTGATGTGATTGATCAAAGTCGGTAGTAAACGGCGGTTTAGCCATGTTACCCAGATGATCGATAGGATTGCACCTAGCACGATGCCGATGTTGTTCGCGAAGTTATCGATGACATCGACGAAAGTGATGGCGTTCTTTGTGCCAAATAGCGCGATAGAAACGATCGCTGAGCCCAGACCCACGATGGTGACGGCTTTGTTTTTTGACCAGCCAAATTTATCCTGCACTGCTGAGATTGGCACTTGTAGGATCGATACCATTGATGTGATACCAGCGACTGTCAATGAAGCAAAGAACAAGATACCGACGATCGTGCCTGCATCACCCATGGTAGAGATGATTTTTGGGAAAGCGACGAACGCAAGACCGATACCACCTGAGACCACTTCTGATACTGGTACGCCTGATGCCTGCGCCATAAAGCCAAGCACCGAGAAGATACCGATACCTGCCAATAGCTCAAAGCTTGAGTTGGCAAAACCAACCACCAAGCCTGAACCTGTCAAGTTGGCATTGCGGTTCAGATACGATGCATAAGTCACCATGATACCAAAGCCGATCGACATCGAGAAGAAGACATGACCATAAGCCGCTAGCCATACTTTTGGATCAGCCATCTTCGCCCAATCTGGGTTAAAGAAAGTATCTAAGCCCATGGTAGCACCTGGTAAAGTCACCGCACGGCCAACCAAGATACCGAACATCACCACCAATAGCGGGATGAAAATCTTGTTCGACAGCTCAACGCCTTTTTGGATACCACCATACATAATCAACAGCACCGCCGCCCAAACGATCACAAGACCGATCAGAAGCTCCGATGAATACGCCATCGTCATCTCACTGGCGTTCTGTAGATAGGTGTTAAAGAAAAAGCCTTCGGTGTCTTCGCCCCATGCTTGATCAAAGGCAAACACCGTATAGCTGCCTGCCCAGCTTAGGACTGACGCATAATAAATACCGATGATGGTACACACCACCACCTGCCACCAACCGATGCCTTCAGCAGATTTCACCAAACGGCGATAAGCAGTCGGTGGCGCGCCCTTATAACGCTGACCAACCACATAATCTAGGAACAATAGCGGAAAACCTGCAGTCGCCAGTGCAATCAAATACGGAATAAAAAACGCACCGCCACCGTTTTCGTAGGAAACATAAGGGAAACGCCAAATGTTACCCAAGCCGACAGCCGATCCGATGGCTGCCAAAATAAAGCCAGAGCGTGCTGACCAACTTTCGCGTTGTGCCGACATAAGCCCTCCAAATCAATAAAATAAAATCAAATTCAAACATTGCTATTTTGCAATGTCGATGTTCATTGTCCATAACCAAGATGTCCTGCCATGTCATGTTGGCACAAAAACATCCCTGAAACTACATTAAGGTTACAAAACCTAGAATGATAGTTTGAATTAAGAAACAAAAAAAGTCAATTTATAAATGAAAAAATACCCATAATATTGTGCATTATGGGTATTTACTTTGCAAAAATTCGCAGTCTTTGGGTGTTTTTGTCGCCAAATCAGCGGATCAGACCACGCTCGCTGTTTTTGATCGAGTTAATCAATAGCTGAATTTTTGGTTCGTCTTTGACCAGCTCTTCTAGCTGTTCCACCGCTTCATCGCGCAGTAGTCCTGAGCGGAAGATCACGCGATAAGCGCTATCAATGGCTTTGATCGTCTCAGCAGACCAGCCCTTGCGGCGCATACCTTCTTTATTCAGGCCGTGTGTCTTGGCAGGATTACCAGAGACAGTGACGAATGCCGCGACATCTTTTAGTATCAAGCTTGCGCCACCGATCATGCTGTAGTCATCAATACGGCAAAACTGATGAATACCTGACTGACCGCCGATGATCACATGATTACCGATGTGTGAATGCCCTGCTACACCAACATTATTGGCAAGCACATTATAATCACCGACCGCGCAGTCATGCGCGATATGGACATTGACCATGAACAGATTATGGCTGCCGATTTTGGTGATGCCGTGATCTTGGGCTGTGCCGCGGTGAATGGTGCAAGACTCACGAATACGGTTATAATCACCGATCTCAAGATAAGTCTCTTCGCCTGCGTATTTTAGATCCTGTGGATTTTCGCCGACGCTTGCGAATTGATAAATGTCATTGTGTGCGCCAATCGTAGTATTCTCACCAATGATGACATGACGGCGCAAGACAGTATGCGCACCGATCTTGGCATTTCTGCCGATGATACAGTATGGACCGATGGTGGCGGTTTCGTCAATTTGTGCACTTGGGTCGATAATTGCTGTTGGATGAATACTCATATTTACCCCATCTGTTCAACTTTTTGGCGCGCAAGCATCAGCTCAGCACTGCAGACCAGTTGTTCATCGACATAAGCACTGCAGGCATATTTATAGATATCGCGCTTATTCATGATGGTTTTGGCACGGATCACCAGCTGATCCCCCGGTTGCACCAGACGCTTAAAACGCACCTTATCCACACCAGCGAACAGATACAGATAGCCATCATCCGATGACTGACCTGCACTGATGAAGCTTAAAATCCCAGACAGCTGCGCCATCGCTTCGACCATCAACACACCCGGCATGATTGGATTGTCAGGGAAATGACCGTTGAACAGCTCTTCATTGATACTGATATTCTTGTAGCCTGTGATCCACTCATCACAGCGCACTGCCGTGACGCGATCGATCAGCATGAATGGATAACGATGTGGCAAATAGTGCTTGATCTGATCATAGCGCAGCGGCAATGTTACGCCGCGTTCATTCAAGGCAGCGATGTCGGCATCGCTTAGCAGTTCGTGATCAATCATTGATACTGACATACTGTGATTTTCCTATGAAAGATAAATTATTTTTCGCCCATTTGGCGGAATTTGACAGCGGCGCGGCGCCATTTGGCTTGTGGCATAGCGACTGTACCTGATGAATAAGTACCTGCTTCAGTGACATCACCGATGACCATTGCCATGCCTGTGAAAGTTACGCCATCAGCGATGGTTAGGTGTCCATTGATACCAACTGCACCACCGATGATACAGTTACTGCCAATGGTGGTCGAGCCTGCGATACCTGCTTTGGCGGCGATGGCTGTACCGCGACCGATACGGACATTGTGCGCGATCTGCACCAGATTATCGATGATGACATGATCGCCGATGACAGTATCTTCGACCGCACCGCGATCGATACAGGTACTACTACCGATACGCACATCATCGCCGATGATTACACGACCCAGCTGCGTGATACGCTGCCACTGTAAGCCATCTGCCGATACCGCAGGGGCAAAGCCAAAGCCTTCTGAACCGATACTGGCATGACTATGCACACGCACGCGTGCGCCCAAGACACAGCCATGACCGATAAATACATGGCTTGCGATCATGCTATCAGCGCCGATGATCGCACCATCGGCGATCACAGCGTGCGCACCGAGACTCACACCATCGGCGATGACTGCGCCTTCACCGATCACCGCATAATGACCGATACTGACACGCTCACCGACCATGGCAGATGCAGCGATCTGCGCTGTCGGTGCGATGCTTGGCGAGATACTTGGTGCAAATAGCACACTTGCGCACGCATACGCCAAATATGCATCTTTGACCACCACCTTAATGGCGTCAGTCCGCATGGCTTCATCGGCGGTGGCGAATTTCTCAGAGATCAGCACCACGCCTGCTTGCGAACCAACAAGCTCAGGCAAATATTTGGCCTGCGCCAAAAAAGCCAACTGCGATGCATTGGCAGTGGCTAAATTGGCAACGCCTGTCAGCTCATGTGTCAAATCAAGCTGATCTTTATTGAGCACCGCTTGACGATGCTCAATCGCGTCAATGATCGTAGCTAATGTTACCATCAGAAGATACTACCGATTTGGAACTGAATGTTGTCAGTTTCGTCGTATTCTTTGGCGTTCAGCGGCTTAGCATAGCTGATCGAGATCGGGCCGATGGCGGTGTACCAAGTCACACCAACACCTGCACTATAACGCAGCTCATTGTCGCTTCTCATCAGCTTAGCTTGACCAGTTAGATTTGGGTTAATGGTTTTTAGGTCAATGACTTGATCTTTGTGATCAGTGGTATCAAAGACTTGACCGCCTTCGACAAACACCACTGGACGCACTTGATCCGCCCAATCACCCTTAAACGGCATTGGTAAAATCAGCTCAGCACCGAAAGTTGCCAAGGCATTACCGCCAACTTCTTGACCACGGAAACTGGTTGTACCATCCAAAATTGCTTGGGCATTATCACCGCCAACGCTATTTTTCAACGCATATGCAGCAGCTTGTACATTCACATATTCTTGCGATAATGGCCCTAAACTTGATTGGTCATAACCACGCACCGAGCCATAACCACCGGCATAGAAGTTTTCATAAAATGGTAAATCATTACCATAGCCAAGCTTAGCATAGCCACGCAAGATAGACCCTTTATAAAGTGGCTTATAGTAGTTACCGGTATAAACCAGTTTTTGATAGGTCTTATCACCAAAGCCCAAAGTTAAATCCACATTATGGCTTTGACCCTCAGTTGGGAACACAGGACGATCTAAACTTGAGTAAGACCAACCTAGTATAGCATTGTATGTATTATACGTATTCTCAAAGTTTTGGTGCACAAAGTCACCTTCCTTATAAGGTGATGCGTTTTTAGACATATAACCCCCATATGCCGTGCCGCCATCTTCCAATAGGCTTACAACATTACTCAAGCCCATTCTAACACTACCCTGCACCTTGACATTATCAATATTCAGACCGCCGCTAATGCGCTGATTTTCATCAATTGGATATCCATAAGTTAGGTTACCGCCATAGGAGTCTAGTACATAGTTACTTAGGTTTTTTGGATCATATTTGGTCTTACGATAGTATGCACCGATGGTCTGTGAAACGCCATTGACCGTGAAATACGGATCGGTCATCGACAGATTGTACGAGTCGCGTGTCTCTGAACGCGACAGACCTGCTGAGACACGATTACCTGTACCCATGAAGTTATTTTGAGATACATCGAACTGGAATGTCATACCGCCACTTTGTGAATAGCCAGCGGCGATGGTCGATGAGCCTGATGGCTGTTCTTCGACGACGAAATTGACATCGATTTGATCAGGTGAGTTCGGTACTGGCTGTGTATCGACGACGACATTTTTGAAAAAGCCTGTACGCAACAGACGCGCGCGCGACAGCTGAATTTTTTGGTTCGATGCCAATGCACCTTCTAGCTGACGCATCTCACGGCGCAAGACTTCATCTTTGGTCTTGTGGTTGCCGCTGAAGTTGATACGGCGTACATACACAGGACGCACAGGATCGACATAATAATCGATATCCACAGTGCGCGTGGCATCATTGATGCGGCTTACTGGACGGATTTGAGCATAGTAGTAGCCATCATCACCGAATTTATTGGCGATGGCGGTACTGGTCTCATCCATCTTGGCTTGTGAATAAGTATCCCCTTCTTTAAAGGCGACCAACTCATTAAGCTCTGAGATTGGATAAGTGGTCTCGCCAGCAAAGCTTGCTTTACCAAACTTATACTGCTCACCTTCAGTCACTGCCACTTCGATAAAAACTTTTTCTTTTTCTTCATCGATGTTCAGATTGGCGTCATTGATGGTGAAGCGCACAAAGCCATCGTTCAAGTATTTGGCGCGCAGCTTCTCGATACTGGCTGCCATTTTTTCTTGGGTGTAGCGGTCAGAGCGTGACAGCGGATTCCATGAACCGTCTTTTAGGATAAACTCTTGGCGCAGATCGTCATCGCTAAAATGCTCATTGCCAATGATATTGATATCCACGACGCGTGCGCGCTTACCTTCGACGAACTCAAGATCCAGCTTGACGCGGTTGCCATCTAGCTCGGTTTGTTTGACATTGATTTCAGTGTTGTAATAGCCTTGGCTGGCGTATTGGTTTTCAAGCTCGTTTTTGATCGCGTGAATGGTGGCTTGCTTTAATACACCACCGACGACCAAGCCGCTTGATTTTAGACCTTGTTCAAGGGCGTCTTTTGGAATCAGACGGTTGCCATCAAAATTAAGCTCAGCGATGGTTGGGCGCTCGGTCACGCGAAACACCACTTGATCGCCATTGACATCAGCTTGCACATCGCTGAAATTACCAGTCGCGTACAAGGCGCGGATGCTCTGGGCAAGCTGTTCATCAGTGACGGTCTGCCCCATGCGAATCGGCAAAGTGGTTTGCAAGCTTTCGATCGTCACGCGTTGCAAGCCATCGATGGCAATGTCATTGGCAACGAAGTCAGCTTTTGCTTGTGCACTCATCACCATCACAACAGCGGTCGCGATGGCCGTTTTAGCAAAGCCAGAAAAATAAGAACTACGCATAAGTCTATCCAACTAAAATTAAAAATCAGTGCCTTCATCCCTTTCGGATAAATCGGCCCACCAAACACCAAATAACGCGCGATCAGCAGGCATCTGTCATTCATGTGAATAATAAAACACTAAAGGTAAGCGAAAACGCCGCATTTGGCAAGTACAAAAACGCAAATATACAAAAAATAATCTTACTGTAGCATAAAAACAGTGCTTAGCCAAAAACACGCATGATGTCGTTACTAATTGCAAGCACCATGAAACATAAAAGCAATATCGCACCCATGCGAAACGCCACCGCCTGCACCGTTTCTGACATCGCCTTACCGCGAATCAGCTCATAAGTATAAAATATCAAATGCCCGCCATCAAGCACAGGAATCGGTAATAGATTCAGCACAGCTAGGCTTAGACTAATCATCGCCGCCGTCGATAGCACCTGCTTCCAACCCATCTCAAAGCTGTCTTTGGACACTTCAGCGATGGTGATCGGTCCTGACAGATTATCAAGCCCAATCATCCCTGTGATCATCTTGCCCAGTGAGCTGACCGTCATCACCGACAGCTCATAGGTGCGGCTAAATGCCTTGCCTACCGCTTCGACTGGCGAATACTGGATGGTCTTGATGTATTCAGGTGGAATCAGCTGTTCATCGCCGATGTGTGGCTTGATACCAAGCTGACCGATGACGCCATCTCGCGTCTTAATACCGCGTGGCATGAGCTTGATCGGTAGCTGCTTGCCATCACGAATGATGACGACGGCAAGCATCTTCTCAGGGCTTTTGCGGATAATCTCGGTGGCACTTACCCAGTCATTGACCGCGACACCATCGATGCTGACGAATCTATCTCCGACTTGTAGCCCCATCAATGCCGCCGCACTGTCTGCCGCCACTTCACCTACCACAGGTGCGATCACGGGCTGATATGGCAAAATCCCTAGCGCTGTCAAAGGGTCTTGGGTCTGCGTCTGCTCACCTGTCGGCTGCATGAATCGCTCAACAGCAACATTCTGCGTCAAGGCTTGCTCATCACGCACTACGCCCACCACGATATTACGGCTCTCGCCCATGCTATCGGCAAGCGCGTAGGCGGTATCCTGCCAAGTGCTGACAGCGCGCCCATCAATGCTGACAATCTCATCACCGACGACAAGTCCGCTGCTTTGGGCAGGTGAATCGGTGACGATCTTGCCAATGCGCGTGGCAAGCTGCTCACTTGGGAATAATAGCAGCACCCAAAATAAGCTGATAGCGATGATGAAGTTCATCACAGGCCCTGCTGCGACGATGGCGATTTTCTTTAGGGGGTGTTGGTTATTAAATGCAACCGACTTTAGCTCATCTGGCACAACTTCAGCGCGCTCATCAAGCATCTTGACATAGCCACCCAAAGGAATGGCAGCGATTTGATAATCAATCCCAGAACGGCGACTTGTCCAGCCGAATAATTTTGGTCCAAAGCCAATCGAATAAGTCAGCACCTTCACACCGCACAGTCGCGCGACGATATAATGCCCAAATTCATGCAGCGCCACCAACGGTCCAAGCACGCAGATGGCGGCAAGTATCATGTACAAGGCATTCACGCTGACTGCTCCAGTTGAGCAATCTTAAGCTCAGCGACTTCACGCACAAGCTGATCTAGCGCCATGATATGATCCAGTCCTTGATTTTCATCGCTGAAATCTTGCCCAAACTGCGATGTGATGCGCGTATCATGTAAGCACAGCTCCACGACTTTGGCGATGTCGGTTAGGCGAATTTGTTCATTTAAAAAAGCCGCTACCGCCACTTCATTGGCGGCGTTGAGCGTAATGCACGCGCCTGTGCCTTGCTTGGCAGCCGCTCGCGCAAGCTTTAACGCGACAAATTTATCCAAATCAGGCTTGATAAATTTCAAATCCGCAAGCTGATACAAATCAAGTGTCGCCACGCCTGCATCGATGCGCTCAGGATAAGCTAATGCATGCGCAATCGGTGTGCGCATATCAGGACTGCCAAGCTGCGCTAAGAAACTGCCATCAGTATATTCCACCAGTGAATGTACCACGCTATTTGGGTGAATCACCACTTGGATGTCTTGTTCATTCAGATTAAACAAATGACATGCTTCGATCAGCTCAAGCCCTTTATTCATCATCGTCGCTGAGTCGATGGAGATTTTTTGCCCCATAGACCAGTTGGGATGCTTGACCGCATCAGCGACCGTTGCCACTGCCATCTCATCGATGGATTTGTACAAAAACCCGCCACCTGATGCCGTCAGCCACAGCTGCTTGATACCATGTTTGGCGTGATGAATGGCGGTATTATCCGCTTGCACCGCTTGTGGCAGACACTGATAAATGGCGTTATGCTCAGAATCAATCGGCAAAATCACCGCGCCATGCTGCCGTGCTGCGTTCATCACAAGCCTGCCTGCCATCACCAGCGATTCTTTATTGGCAAGTAAAATTCGCTTACCTGCACGCGCCGCTGCCAATGTCGATGACAAGCCTGCTGCACCAACGATGGCAGCCACCACAGTATCCACCTGTGCATCACTGGCGATCTGCACCAGTCCGTCATCGCCTGATAGCACTTCGATGTTAAACCCTTGTTTGGCAAGTTTGTCTTGTAAAATCGCGTGATTCTCCGCGGATGTGCAGACCTTGACGGGACGAAATTCACACGCCAATTCAAACAATTTATCCACACGCCCAAAGCCTGACAGCGCATAGACGCGATAACGCTCGGCATGCTGTCTGATGATGGCAAGCGTACTGTCACCGATTGAGCCTGTCGCGCCAAGCACGGCGATATTTTGTGGGGTTGTGGTGTGATTTGTCATTGTATTGAATGGTTATGCTAATTTTTCAAATTAAAAAGGAATGCGCATGGCGGCAAAGTGCATCTTAATCCACACTTCGGTAAAGACGCCAAGCTTTAATAATAGCCAAAAACCAAAGGCAAACACAGGCGTGGCAGATAACAGCGAATCGATGCGATCTAGCACACCGCCATGCCCTGGTAAGATACTGCCTGAGTCCTTAATGCCTGCGCGGCGCTTAAGCATGGATTCGAACAAATCACCCAGCACACTTGCCAAGACAGTCACAGCGGATAATAATAAGAACAACGCCAGAGCCGTGCCTGATAACTGCAGATAATTACCAACAATCACCGTCACAATCCCTGCTGTCACCAAGCCACCGATCAAGCCTTCGATACTTTTATTAGGCGATACATTTGGTGCAAGCTTGCGTTTACCCAGTTTACGACCGACGAAATACGCGCCGCTGTCTGCGCACCACACAAGCAAAAACACATACATCAGCCACCACGGTGACATCTGCCACAGTCCATACATCGCGGTAATCGCCGCGGTCAAAATCACCGCGCCCATATATACCAGTCGCTTGCCGTACCATTTTTCTTGCGCCGGATACTGTAACACCCACGCGGTCGCCATTACCCAAATACCAAGCGATACCGCCCACCAAGCCACCCAAGTCCACGGCACAAAGACCGACAATATGGTCAAAAGCAGCACCGCCAAAATAAAACGCGCAGGATATTTGACCTTGGGCATCAGCTTCGTCCACTCATGCGCAGCAATCAGCACACCCACCGCCAATAATGGCAGAACGAAAATCGGCATCGAGCTTGCAAAGAGTGCAAAACCCACGATGATCACAAGCACGATTGCGGTTTTGATACGCTGCCACATGGTTTAAGTTGCCTTTGTTTGATATGTAATCGTTTGATGTATAACCTGTTTGGTCGATAAATTCAGTATGATAATTACTGGATAAATACAAAATCAGTCAATCATTCAGCTGTCTGTGCTGCGCCACTTTGGACTTGCTCACTGGTCATACCAAAGCGGCGTTCACGATTGGCAAAATCCTGCATCATCCGATCAAGCTCATCAGGGGTAAATTCCGGCCACAATGTCGGCGTGAAAAATAGCTCAGCATACGCCGCTTGCCACAGCAAAAAATTCGAAATGCGATACTCACCGCCTGTGCGAATCAGCATATCCACCGCAGACAGATCTGCCAGCTGCACCGCCTGACCCAACGACTCAGCAGTGATGTCATCAGGCTTGATACTGCCATCTACTACTTGTCGCGCCAAGCTTTGTGCTGCATTAGCGATATCCCACTGCCCGCCATAGCTGATGGCAATCACCAAAGTCATCGCGTCAAACTGCGCCGTCGTCGCTTCAGCATCACTCATAAGCTTGGCAAGCTGTGGTGATAACTGACTGCGATCACCGATAAAACGCAGGCGAATGCGGTATTTGTGCATTCTTGGCATCTGCTCGTGAATCGTCTGCTCAAGCAGCTGCATGAGTAGCTCAACTTCATTGGCAGGTCTTGCCCAGTTTTCGCTAGAAAACGCAAACACCGTCAGCACCTGCACGCCACGCGCCAAGCAATGCTCAACGATCGGATCAAGCGCATCTTTGCCTGCGATATGCCCTGCCCCTGCAGCAAGCTTTTGGGCTTTGCCATAGCGGTTGTTCCCATCCATAATGATGGCGATGTGCTTAGGGGTGGTTGCCAGTGGCAAAAGCGTGGTGGTCATAATCTTCGCTGTTACTGTTCGCTGTGTGTCGCTGTCTGTTTTGTCGCCTGCTTACTGCTGTGGTTTACAGCATTTCAAGCAGCTTGATAAATGAATAAACATGGGCAAAGACCATCTTCACCCATGTTCTGTGATGACTGGATTATACTTCCATCAGCTCTGCTTCTTTTTTCTCTAGGCGAGAATCGATCGCAGCGATGAATTTATCCGTCATCTTTTGGATGTCGTCCGCTGCACGGCATTCATCATCTTCTGAGATTTCTTTTTCTTTTAGCAAATCTTTAATATCACCCAGCATATCACGGCGGATATTACGCACAGATACACGCGCTTGCTCAGCGTCATGGCGAGCGATTTTTTGCATATCGCGGCGCGTCTCTTCGGTCAAAGCTGGCATCGGTACGCGGATGACATCGGCGGTCATTGGGTTTAGACCCAAATCAGCTTCACGGATCGCCTTATCTACCGCTTGTACCATTGAGCGGTCAAACGGCTGTACCAATAGCGTGCGCGAATCTTCGACATTGATGCTTGCTACTTGATTCAGTGGTGTGTCTGAGCCGTAGTAGCTGACCATCACGCTTGCCAATACACCTGGATGCGCACGGCCTGTACGCAGCTTACCAAAAGCACCTTCTAGTGCTTCGATTGATTTTTGCATACGGCTTTCGCCATCTTTTTTGATGTCATTAATCATGGGACTTTCCTTTAAAATTTTTACACAATGGGTTTTAAAATTCGTATCAACTTTTTCTAAGTTTAATATCATTTATTTGATAATTTTTCTTTAATATCAGAAATATCATCAATGATAAACGCGTGTACCTTCTGCTTCGCCCATCACCACATTCAATAGCGCGTTTGGCTTATTCATGTCAAATACTTGTAGTGGGACATTATGCTCACGGCATAATGCAATGGCGGTCAAGTCCATCACGCCAAGTTTTTTCTCAAGCACTTCATCGAAGCTTAGACTGTCAAATTTCACCGCGTCTTCGTTGGTGGTTGGATCTTTATCATACACACCATCAACCTTGGTGGCTTTTAGGATCAGACCTGCTTCGATTTCGATACCACGCAAGCACGCTGCGGTGTCGGTGGTGAAAAATGGATTGCCCGTACCGGCAACGAAAATACACACTTCGCCATTATTCAGATGGCGGATGGCATCACGGCTTGAGTACGACTCCACCACCGTGTCGATGGCGATCGCTGACATCAGACGCGTTTTGATATTACGGCGCACCAAGGCATCGCGCATGGCAAGACCATTCATCACCGTGGCAAGCATACCCATCTGATCGCCTGTGACGCGACCCACCAAGCCTTCTTTTTGCAGCTGGCTGCCGCGGTACAAGTTACCACCGCCGACGACGATACCGACTTGCACGCCCAAGCCACGCAAATGCGCGATCGACAAGCTCATTTGGTCTAGGATCGCTGCATCAATACCCATGCCGCGACCGCCCGCTAAGGCTTCGCCCGACAGTTTTAGAAGAATACGAGAAAATTGTGGATTTTTATCAGACATATCGACCCCGACTGGCTATGGGTGATTTAGCGTATAATTAGCGTATAAATCAACCCGTTTATTAGACAAATTGCGTTTATTGTAGCATGAAGTGCAAATTTTTGATAGGGTTGGCTGAGATTTGTGGTGAGAAATTTAACCAAAATTATTTGGACACATCTAAAGTGGCATTGCCTATTTTTTGGCATATTGTTGCTTTAACAGTGCCTTGATTTGATGCTTAATATCTTGCGATGCTTGAAAATGCGTCCTACATATGACCAATAATTCAGGCGCGGCCGCCTTTAGAAATAAGGTAATTGCATCGATAATTTTTTGAATGTTTAGATGATAAATTGGCTCGTGATGCGCAATTCTATTTCTCAAAGTTTTGATATGCTTAAATTGCTGCTGCAGCTCACTGATAAATTCACGAACGCTCATCCCTTGTGGTTTGTGTACAAATACATCGTCAATATGCTTTATCCAAATTTGATTTAAAAATTTCGGCGACACCACTTCAAGCCAAATTGACAGACTTAGTGACGCAATCACATCATTTTTATCAAACGCACCATATTCATTTGTGCAATATTTTACAGCCGTTTCGATGGCTGCGCGTTTTTGCTGCTTAATCATTGATAAGAATGCTGCATTTTCAACCCAATTCTCCGAAAAAGATTAAGGCAATGCCCTATCAACCAAATTACGCAGCACAACTTCATAATATTGTATCGCAGTCCACAGACTAGCCCCCAGCTTGGCATTCAGTTCATATAGTGCAAATGCACCGGCAGGCGTTGCTGTATTGTTTAGATATTTTTGAGTTCGCGAGACGGAAAGATATCCAAAGATTTTTTGTATTAATACTAGATTATCTAAATTATTCATTGATACTTGATCACCTAGCACTGACTGTCTATCATTTACTCAAGCCAGTTATTTAACTCTTATGATTACCAATAAATAAATGATTTGATATAATTAGCAAATGAGCTTGGGAACCGATCGTAATTTTATTATGACCCCAAGATACACCCCGAAAAAGCCTGCCATTGCATTGATGATGGCGGGCTTTTTTATTGATGGATCTGATTAAAATTAGCCATTCACCCAAGGCAAATGGCTAATTTTAGAGCATTAAATCACTTTAACAAATTCTTAATCACACCCATCAATCCGCGGCTGATGGCTTGTGTGGCTTGCTTGTTCAGCTGACTACCAAGCGCATCAGCGACATTATAGGCGGTGCCCTGTCCTGATTTCTTACGACCACCTGTCAAGCCACCCAAAAAGCCTTCAAGCGCGCTGCTGCCTGCGGTTTTTTCTTCGCTTTGCTTGGCGATATTTTGCGCCTGTAAAGTCTCGGCAGTGGCTTGTTCTGCTTGCGCTTGCTCCTGTGCTTTTTGTTCATTTAAAGCTTCGAATGCCGAATAATTATCCACCATATCTTTATAATAGCGGTACAGCACATCGCCTTGATAGGCTTGGTCGCGCTCATCAGCAGTCAGTGGCGCAAGCTGTGATGATGGCGGCAAAATATACGCGCGCTCCACCACCGTCGGCATACCTTTTTCATCTAAAAAAGACACCAAAGCTTCACCAACGCCAAGCTCGCTGATCACTTCAGCGACATCGAGATTCTCATTACTGCGAAAAGTCTCAGCCGCAGATTTTACTGCCTTTTGGTCGCGTGGCGTAAAGGCGCGCAGTGCGTGCTGAATTCGATTACCTAGCTGGCCTAGGATGGTATCAGGCAGATCTAGCGGATTTTGGGTAACAAAATACACACCCACACCTTTAGAACGAATCAAGCGCACCACTTGCTCAATCTGCTTGGTCAATGCCGCTGGCATATCGTCAAACAACAAATGCGCTTCATCAAAAAACAGCACGAATTTTGGCTTATCCAGATCACCCACCTCAGGGAAAGTCTCAAAAATCTCCGCCAAAAACCACAGCAAAAACGCACCGTACAGTCGCGGTGAGCGCATCAATTTTTCAGAATTTAAGATATTGATCACGCCTTTGCCGCCATCAAGCTGAATCCAATCTTCCAAATTCAGGCTCGGCTCGCCGAAAAACTCATTCGCCCCTTCGCTCTCAAGCTGCAACAGCTGACGCTGAATCGCGCCGATACTTGCCGCTGAGACATTGCCGTATTGCACGCGAAATTCTGCAGCATTTTCAGAAACGAACACAAGCATACTGCGCAGATCTTTTAGGTCAAGCAGATGCCAGCCGCGATCATCAGCGACTTTAAACACAAGATTTAACAAGCCTTCTTGGGTGTCGTTCAATCCAAGCAAACGCGCCAATAAGGTACTACCAAGCTGCGAAATCGTCACGCGCACAGGGATGCCTGTCTCGCCATAGACATCCCAGTAGCGCACAGGAAAACCTGTCAAATACTCATCGCTCAAGCCAAATTCAGCCATACGCTCGCCGACCTTGCCCGTTGCTGCGCCTGCACGCGCAATGCCTGATAAATCGCCTTTGACATCCGCCAAAAATACTGGCACACCTTCGCGGCTGAAGCTTTCTGCCATCTTGCGTAGGCTGATGGTCTTACCTGTACCCGTCGCGCCTGCGATCAGTCCGTGACGGTTCGCCATCTTAGCGATGATGCCCAAATCCTGTGCGCCCTGTACGGTTTTTGCAAGGGTTAATTGCATGAGTTTTTCCTTAAAAAAATCTGTGTTAGAATAATGCTTATTATACCCATTTGCCGTGTGAAAAATGCAGTGAATTTTTGTAATTTTGCAAAAATTTTTGGCTGTAAAATTTGATAAAAAAGCCAAATTTTCACAAGGTACAAAATAAATCGGGTACTGCTTAACATGATGATTTGGAATGATGGTTATGAATAAATTGATTCGCTTTGTTGTCTTATTTATCGCGTTGGCATTGGTTGGCTATTATTTCGCATCCCCTTATCATACTTTATATAATCTAAAAACTGCAGTAGAACAAAAAGACGCTGCCGCCATCGTTGATACGGTGGATTTTGTCAGTGTCAAATCCAGTATCAAAGACCAAGTCAAAACCAAGCTAAACACCGAGCTTCCTGATAGCAATGATAACTTTGCCATGCTCGGTGCGGCATTTGCCACGGTGATGGTTGATGGCTTGATTGATCATTTGGTCTCGCCAAAGTCGGTGGAATTGATGGTCAATGGTCAAGACATCGGCAAGCAATTATCTTTAGAAAATATTCAAAATACCATCACAGGCAAAGCCGATCATACAGGTGATAATTCAGCTATCAATGCTGATGGTGACAGTCTTGCCAAAACGGATGAATTGCAATTTCACCCAAGCTATCAATCACTCAACACTTTCACCGTCGATGTCAAAAAAGCCAATGCCGATAAAGCCTTGACTGTCGTCATGGAGCGACAGGGTTTATTTACTTGGAAAATTGTTGATGTACGACTGCCGATGGAGTAACTAAGTCAGATAACGCTAGCCTCACTTGCCCAACTCATCAAATTCTGCTACATTATCCAATTATTTACTTAGACTTACTAAGGATATCTAATGAAACGCACCATCCGCCATCTCTCATCCGCCCTGCTACTGACGGGCGGTATCTTATACAGCCAAAATCTCTGGGCGTGTGAGCGACCAAAAGTGTATGGATATGATTATGTTGATTGCCTGTCGGATGGCTTGGCGAAGGTTAAGCGTGATAACAAATACGGCTTTATTGATAAAACTGGCAAGGTAGTGATTCCGCTAAACTATGATGGTGCTTACTCTTTTGGCGAAGGATTGGCAAAGGTTCGGCAAAATGGCAAAGACGGATTTATTGATAAAACTGGTAAGGTGGTGATTCCGCTGAAGTATGATATGGCTTACAATTTTAGCGAAGGATTGACAGTGGTTGAGCGAAATGACAAATGGGGATTTATTGATAACACTGGTAAGGTGGTGATTCCGCTAAACTATGATGAAGCTGGGTCTTTTAACGAAGGATTGGCAAGTGTTGAGCGAAATGGCAAATGGGGATTTATTGATAAAACTGGCAAGGTGGTGATTCCGCTGAAGTATGATGAGACTGGGTATTTTAGCGAAGGATTGGCAAGGGTTCAGCAAAATGACAAATGGGGATTTGTTGATAACACTGGTAAGGTAGTGGTTCCGCTGAAGTATGATTCGGCTGATTTTTTTAACGAGGGATTGGTAAGGGTTTCGCAAAATGGCAAATGGGGATTTGTTGATAACACCGGTCAGGTGGTGATTCCGCTAAGCTATGATTGGGCTGAGTATTTTTATAATGGCATAGCGGCTGTTTTGGATCGCTCCACTGGCGAAGCGTTTTATATCAATAAGCAAGGTGAGCGCCTTAATTGGACAGACAAACCCATCTTTATTGGCTATAATGATCAATAATTACACAGCCAAACCACCTTGCACAATATATACAAGGTGGTTTTAGTTACTTATTGAATACCATAACTAGAAAGAGAATGTTTAACTGATCACTACTGCATCTCAAGCATGGGTTTAATGGTGAAACTCACCAAAATCACATTTAAATCCACCGATGTATTTTGCCAAGCATCTTGCAATTGTGCAATTTTGGACTGCATTTCAGGCGTATTCTCGCCATTGACTTCAATGTCAATCTTACCTGTCATTGGATTATAAGAAATCATTTGTACACCAGTAAGGTATTTTGATGCCACCGACTTAACTGCGTCAATTTGCAGAGCAGCAGCATCTTGGGTGATTTTTGCACCATAAACAAATCTAACTGGCACGGTCTGATTTGGCAAGCCATTTGCTAGTTGGAAAAATTGCGTTTTATCACAGCCATCGCCCAGCAATCGCACAACAATGGTGTAACTTGGCACATGATCAATATAAACACCCGCTAAGCGATCGTGATAATTGCTAATAATTTGCTCCATGATATCATCTTTATGCATCTCAATATTTAAAGCTCTCTTAGCTTCAACAATTGTTACGCCATGGGTATCTGCATATGATTGGGCGTATTTTTCAAAGCCATCATATGCAAATGCCACACTAGATAAAGATAGCATAGTGCACAACACTGTCTGCAGATAATATCTTTTCATCAATACCTTATCACCAAAATTAAATTATTGAATCCCATAATTGGCAAGTAGTGCATCAAGCTTAGGTGCGCGCCCACGGAACTCAACAAACAGATCCATCGGCGAGCGTGAACCACCCTGCCCCATAATGGTGTCTTCCAGTCGCTTACCCGTTACAGGACTCAACACCCCATCTTCTTCGAATTTAGCAAAGCCGTCATTGGCAAGCAATTCCGCCCACAGATAGCTATAATAGCCTGCCGCATAGCCGCCTGAGAACACATGAGTGAAAAAGTTCGGACGGCGCACATAGTCAGGCATGGCAAGCACGCCAATCTGTTTGGTCACATCCAAATACAGCTGCTGGGCAAAATTGGTGGGCTTATCCGCTGTATATTCGCTATTGACCCGCATATCAAAAATCCCAAACTCAAGCTGGCGCGTCAAAGCAAACGCCCCTTGATAATGCTTGGCTTCGATCAGCTTATCAAGCATCTCATCAGGCAGCGACTCACCAGTTTTGTAATGCGCTGAGATCATCGGCAGTGTCGTGCGATCCAGTGCAAAGCCTTCCATCAGCTGACTTGGCACCTCCACCACATCCCACGGCACGCCATTAAGCCCTGTTACGCCCATCACATCCATCTGAGTCAGCATCAAATTCAGCCCATGTCCGAACTCATGAAACAGCGTCGTTACTTCATCATGCAATAGTAGCGACGGCTGACCATCAGCAGGCTTGCGAAAATTACACGCCAGTACCGCCACAGGCAGCTGCACTCGCCCATCAGCATCACGCACACGGTCGATCGCCGTGCTCATCCACGCGCCATCACGCTTGTTGTCACGCGCGTATAGGTCAAGATAAAACGCCGCTTTTTGGCGATTGGCAGCATCATACACTTCAAAGAACCGCACCGATTCATCCCATACATCGGCTGATTTTTCGCGTACCTTAATGCCAAATAATCGCTGTAAAATAGCAAACAGCCCTGTCAGCACCTTATCTTCTGGAAAATACTCGCGCAGTTTTTCTTTATCAAAATCATACAGTTTGGCTTTATGCTTTTCGGTATAATAAGACACATCCCAAGCATTGAGCATTTCTTTGCCGTATTCTTGCTTGGCAAAGTCGCGAAGCTCATCGATCTGCGCCTGCGCCTGATCACGGCTACGCATCGCAAGCCCAGTCAAAAACTCCATCACCTGCTGCGGCGTGTCCGCCATCTTGGTTGCCAGTGAATATTCGGCATAATTTTTAAAACCAAGTAATTGCGCCATCTCAAGACGCAGCTGCAAAATCTCAGCGATCACGGGCTGATTGTCCCATTTGCCTGCATTGGCGCCTTGATCAGATGCCTTGGTTGAGAACGCGCGGTACATCTCTTCGCGCAGCTTTTCATCATCGGCATAATTCATTACCGCCATATAGCTTGGCATATCAAGCCCGATATAATAGCCGCTTTTGCCTTTATCAGCCGCTTTTTGTTTGGCGCTTTCAAGGGCGGCGGCGTTCAAGCCTGTGAGCGCAGCTTCATCGACAATCTTCGACCAACCATTGGTTGCATCCAGCACATTATTGCTAAATGCCGTGCTAAGTTCAGATAAACGCGTGTTAATCTGCGCCAATCGCACCTGCTGATCGCTCGGCAGATCAATGCCTGATAAGCGAAAATCACGCAGCACATCATTGATGGATTTTTGTTCGGCGATGCTAAGCGTGGCAAATTCAGCAGAGTTTTTGATCTTGGTCACGGTGTCAAACAGCCCCTTGTGCATACCGCGCCAAGTACTGTACTCAGTCAAACTCTGCTGCGCCTTGGCATAAGCATCACGAAGCGCATCATCGTTACGCAGCGCGTGCAGATTCGCCACCGCACCCCATGCTTTTGACAGCTTATCATCGGTATCAAAAAGCCCAAAATAATAACTTTGCCAATTCGGTGCAGGATTTGCCACCACTTGCGCAATTTGGCTTTTGGATTGTTCGATCAAAAACTCAATCGCAGGTACAACATCATTTGCTTTGATCTGGCTGTATTTTGGTAAACCGTAAAAATCCAAGAGCGGATTATCCAGCAGATGATCAGGCAGCTGCATGGCAACAGATGGCACCATCGCTGTGGCAAGCTTAGGCAAACCCACCAAGCTTAACGCGGTCAATGACAAAGTGCCTTGTAATAACTGACGACGCTTCATAAAAAATTTCCTTGTAGCATTCATATCCTTATAAAATACACAACTTTTATACAACTTACCAGTGCAATTTGTACCAAAATAACTTACTCAATCATTGCGCACTTTTTTTGGCAAAAATAAAAGCACCCAAACTGAGTGCTTTTATATTGACAAAGTACAAGCTTATTTCGCTACTGGCTCAACCACAGGAATGCTGCTTGGTGCAGGCTGAGCGATTTGGGTCGCATCAGTGCTGACAGCTTGTGGCTGTACGGTACTGATCTGTGCTTGGTTGGCAAGTTCAGCGGTACGCATCGCATCGCGCTGGGCATTTTTGGCAGTGATTTGTTCTGCGCTCAGATCCGCGCCGCCGCCTAGAACTTGGTACAGCTGAATTTGGCTCAGCATACTTTGCAGCTCAAGCTGTAGAATGCTTTGCTGAATGCTGAACAATGAACGCTCTGCATCAAGCACCGTCAGATAATTATCCAAACCCGAACGGAAACGCGCAAAGGCGATGTCATAGGTTTGTTGATAATTACGCTGTAGGCGGTACTGCGATTCTAGCTGACTACCCAAGGTTGCGCGCGTAGCAAGCACATCTGCCACTTCTTTGAACGCCGACTGGATCGACTGCTCATAGCTGGCAAGTGCTGACTGCTGTGCAATTTGTGCCATTTCATAATTGGCACGGCGCGCACCTGTATCAAAGATCGGCAGACTTACCGATGGACCGAACGACCAACCCATCGCGCTTGATTTTAGTAGATTATCAAGGCTTGAGCTACTAAAGCCGACATTAGTCGCAAGGCTGATCGATGGGAAATACGCCGCGCGCGCGACATTGATGTTCGCACCTGCTGCCTTGAGCGCGTGTTCGGCTTGGACGATGTCAGGGCGATAGTACAGCAGCTCACTTGGCAGACCTGTGCTGAACAAAGTCTGCGCGGTGATTGGATCGACATCAGTCTTATTATTGCCCAGAATATCAGGCAGTAGCGCATCAGGGATCGGCGCACCGAGTAATAACTGCAAGGCATTGCGCGCTTGCAAGATATTGGCATCAGCTTGATATACCGCCAGACGCGCTTGCTCAAGCGAGCTTTCGGCTTGTAGGCTTGGTGAGCGTGAATCCACACCAGCTTCGAAGCGTTTTTGGTTGATCATCAGCGAGCGTTCGCGCGTCTGCATGGTCGCTGCCGCAAGCTTACGCTGAGCCACTGCATAGGCAAGATTGGCATAGCCTTGGGCAACACTTGAGATCAGCGAAATTTGCACCGCATCTTTGGCAGCATTGGTTGCTAAATAGTTATGCAGCGCTTGCTCTTTTTGGCTTGCGACCTTGCCCCACAGATCCAGCTCATAGCTACTCATCGCCAAATTGACATTATAGCCTGTCGATGGATTGGCATCGGTGCGATGATTCGCCGAGCGGCTGACCCCGCCCGATGCACCGACTGTCGGCAAGCTGCCTGCTTCGGTGATCTGATACTGCGCGCGTGCTGACTGCACTGCCAGTACGGCTTTTTCTAGATTTTTGTTATTGTCCAAAGCCAGTTGAATCAGTGATTTTAGCTTCGGATCGGTGTAGTATTCTTGCCAACGCATTGATGCGACACTCGGCGCTTCGCCGCTGCTGAGCGTTTCTTTATCCAAGACTTCATAAGCTTGGTCAAGATCCACATTCGGCACAGCAACCACAGGCTTTGTGGTATCGATCTTTTTTGGGATCGTGCTACAGGCAGCCATACTGACAGCCAATAGCGATAGACCAAAGATGCGCACAGGGTTTGTTGTTTTCATAATAACTCTCTTACTGTTGCGTCGTATCGACAGGCTTTGGTTTATATGGGAACAAGGTACGCACCCATACATAGAACATCGGGATAAAGAACACGCCCAATAATGTCGCCGTAATCACACCGCCAAGTACACTCGTACCGACAGCATTTTGGCTACCCGAGCCTGCACCGCTTGCGATGTATAATGGCACAACACCAATACCAAATGCAAGCGATGTCATGATGATCGGACGCAGACGCATACGAGCCGCTTCCATCACTGATTCTTTGAGTGTTTTACCAGATTCTTGCAGTTCTTTGGCAAATTCAATGATCAAAATGGCGTTTTTGGCGGACAAACCCACGACGGTCAATAGACCAACTTGCAAGTACACATCATTGCTAAGCCCATGCACCTTGGTCAACAACACCGCACCCAAGACACCCAGCGGAATCACCAGTAGCACCGAGAATGGGATTGACCAGCTTTCGTACAATGCTGCCAAGCACAAGAACACCACCACAACAGCTAGTGCGTAAAGGAGTGGTGCTTGACCACCAGATTTTTGCTCCTCTAAAGACAAGCCGCTCCACTCGATGCCAACACCTTCAGGCAGCTGCTTGGCAAAATTCTCCATCTCAGCCATCGCATCACCCGAGCTCTTGCCAGGGATAGCATTACCCGATAGCTCCATCGATGGTACGCCATTATAACGGACGACACTTGGGCTAGCGTACTCCCATTCGCTCGTTGCAAAAGCACTATACGGCACCATCTGACCATCGTTGTTACGCACATACCATTTGCCAATATCTTCTGGTATCACACGACTATCAGGCTCACCTTGCATATAGACTTTTTTGATACGGCCACGGTCAATGAAATCATTGACATAGCTACTACCCCATGCCATTGCAAGTGTTGAGTTAATATTGCTTGCAGGGATGCCGAGCACTGCCGCCTTTTCATAATCAACATTGAGTTTTAGTTTTGGTGCATCTTCTTGACCACCAGGGCGGACACCTGTCACCACTTGGCTTTGGGACGCCATGCCAAGTAACATATTGCGCGCTTCGAGTAGTTTTTCACGACCAACACCACCATTATCTTTAACCTGCAAGTTAAAGCCGTTTGAGTTACCAAAACCCATAATCGCAGGCGGTGCCATTGAAATTACCATACTTGCTTCAGGAATGGTCATATTCATCATCATGGCACGATTGGCGATATTTGCCGCGGCATTCTCATCGCCCGTACGCTCGCTCCAGTCTTTGAGCTTGATGAACGCCATACCCATGTTTTGACCACTACCCATAAAGCTAAAGCCAGTAATCGAAAATACGCTTTCGACATTCTTTTCTTCTTGGGTTTGATAATACTGACGAACCTTGTCCATCACTGCTGAAGTCTTCTCTTCGGTTGTGCCTGCTGGCATCTGCACCATCGCAAATAGCACGCCTTGGTCCTCTTCAGGGACAAACGCGCTTGGCAGACGCACAAAGAAAAAGCCAAGTACAGCAATAATCGCCGCATAGACAACGACATAAATCAGCTTGGCATTAAAGGTTTTGCCAACAAATTTTTCATAACCGCTACTTGCCTTATAAAAAGCACGGTTAAACCAACCAAAAAAGCCTTTTTGGGTTTGAATATCATGGTGTTTTTTGCGCTTAAGAATCGACACGCACAGTGCAGGCGTAAATACCAACGCCACAATCGCCGACAGCACCATACTGGTAATCAGCGTCACAGCAAATTGACGATAAATCACCCCTGTTGAGCCACCAAAGAAAATCATCGGAACAAACACCACTGACAAAATCAGCGCAATACCGATAACAACTTTACTAATCTCACGCATTGATTCGGTGGTTGCTTCGATGACGGACATTTCCGGATTTTCTTCGAGCAGACGCTCAACGTTCTCAACCACAACAATCGCATCATCGACCAGCAAACCAATAGCAAGCACCATCGCAAACATGGTCAAGATATTGATACTCATGCCAAATACGGACAGCACAGCAAATGTACCCAAAATCACCACAGGCACCGCCAAAGTCGGGATGATGGTCGCACGCCAGTTTTGAAGGAATAAGAACATCACCACAAATACCAGTGCAATCGCCTCAAGTAGAGTATGCACAACTTGCTCAATCGACAAGCGGACAAATGGTGTAGTATCAAATGGCACAACATAACTTAGGCCTTTTGGGAAGTTGACCGACAGCTCAGTCATCTTATCTTCGACCGCCTGACGCACTTCAAGCGCATTAGCACCAGATGCTAGGCTGATTGCCATACCTGCAGCGGTCTTGCCATTGTACTTGGTGTTACTTGAATAATCTTGAGAGCCAAGTTCCACACGGGCGACATCTTTTAGATATACCTTTGCCCCCGCGGTATCAGTTTTTAGCAGAATATTTTCAAACTCTTCTGGAGTCTGCATCAGGCTTTGAACGCCAATACTAGCACTAATCAAAGCACGCTCATTATTGGTCGGTAGGCTTGCCAACTGACCTGCTGAGACTTGCACATTCTGCGACTGAATCGCCGCTGAGACATCAGATGGCATTAGGTTATAGGCGCGTAGCTTGGCAGGATCTAGCCAAATACGCATCGCATAAGATGAACCAAACACCTGTACTGAGCCCACGCCCTCGACACGGCTTAGACCATCAACAATATTGGTATTAAGATAATCACCAATATCCGCCTCATCCATACTGTCATCTTCTGAGACAAAGCCATAAACCATCAAAAAGCCACTGGATGACTTATTGACCGAGACGCCTTGACGCTGCACACTTTCTGGTAATGAACTGGTCGCTGATTGTAGTTTGTTTTGCACTTGGACTTGTGCTGTATCAGGGTCAGTACCACTTTCAAAGGTAAGCGTAACGCTTGCTTGACCGTTTGCAGATGAGCTAGATGACATATACATCAAACCATCCAAGCCTTTCATCTGTTGCTCAATCACCTGCGTCACTGAGTTTTCGATGGTCTGTGCATCAGCACCTGGATAAACGGCATTGACCGTCACTGTCGGCGGTGCGATACGGGGGTATTGCTCAATGGGGAGATTTTTAATTGCCAGGACGCCCACCAACATAATGAGTAAGGCGATAACCCAAGCAAAAATTGGTCTATGAATAAAAAAACGAGACATATTTTACCTATTTGATTGGGTTAATTGGCTTTTTGAGCTTCTGTTTTATCCTCAGCAGTATCAGCCTGAGCATTTTCGGCTGGGCGTGCCATCGGTACCGCTGCTTGCTGTTCTGGTGCTTGCTGATTTTGGGCCGGTGCTTGTTGACCTTGTGCTGATGGTTCGCCACCTGTATTGGCATTGGCTTCATTGGTCGTGGCAGGCAATTCACGGACATCCACTTCTTGATCTGCTTTTACCTTGGTGCCACCAATAATCACAACCCGATCGCCATTATTGATACCACCTGTAACAATCCAATTACCATTATAAGTGCCTGCGGTCGTAACAGTACGGACTTCGATTTTGTTTTGGCTATTCACCACATAGACTTGGGTTTCACCTTTTGGGGTGCGAGTGATAGCACTCTGTGGTAACAAGGCAGCACTTGGCACTACCGATTGGATAAGGCGAGCATTGACAAACATACCTGGCACTAATTTACCCGATTGATTTGGGAATACCGCACGCAAGGTCATCGCGCCAGTGGCTTGATCAACTTGTGCATTGGCAAGCAACAGACGACCGATGTCAGGATAAATCGTGCCATCTTCTAGCTGTAGCTGCACTTCTAGCGAACCTGCGCCTGCACGACCCGACTCGACCGCTTCGCGCAATCTGAGCATATCGGTTGATGACTGGCTGATATCAACATACACCTCATCCAGTCGGTTGATCGTCACCATCGACTGCGATTGGTTCGCTGAGACCAGTGCGCCTGCGGTGACATTCGAGATACCGATACGACCTGTGATCGGTGCGCGTACGATGGTACGACCGACATCTAGCTCGCTTGCGCTTAGGCTTGCTTGTGCATTACGCACGGCTGATTGCGAACTTTGGATGATAGCTTCTGCTTGCTGAACAGCAGCGCGCGCGGCAGCGACATTCGCTTCAGCGGTGCGTACTGCGGTGATCGCTTGGTCATAGACTTGGCGAGAGACCGCTTCGACTTCGATCAGCTCTTTATAACGCGACAAATCTGCACGCGCCTGCGCAAGGTTTGCTTCTTGGGATTGTAGGTTCGCTTGTGCAGATGCGCGCGACGCCTTGGCATTGTTCACTGAAGCTTCGGCACTGGCGATCGCTGCACGCGCCGACTCGATGGCACTGGTGTAGCTGTCCACATTGATGCGATACAGCGGCTGACCTGCTTGGACAATCGCCCCTTCGCGGAATAGCACTTCATCGACGATGCCTGTCACCTGCGGACGGACTTCAGAAGTCTCGACAGCCGCGACACGACCTGCGAAGGTCTGAATGATCGGCACAGGCTGCAATTGAATGGTTTGGATATCGACGGTCGCTTTTGGCGCTTGCTGTTGGGCTGCGGCGGCTTGCTGCTCGTCTGACTTGCTGCACGCAGTCAGTACACCAGTACCTGCCATCAGCGCAACGATCATCGCCACTTGAAATTTCACTTTCATAAGTATCTCACATTGGCTTTTAGATTATAATTAATTATAAAAATTAATCAGTTAAAGTTAAAAAATATCGTTCTATATCACTAAGCTTTTCATTTTGCCACATTTCAAAAAAAAAAAACGATTTCTATTAAATTTTTTAAAAATATAGCAATTTCTTCTAATTAATATAGAAACTGAATGATTGTATATAAAAACTGCATTTATTGACTGAGAACATCACCCAATGCCTTATAAATTGTTATAATATATAAGTTAAACTGGATACATCGCAGTATGATTAGGCCACTCAATACAAACAATACAGCATGAGAGAAATATTTTGATTATAGCATGTTTTTTCTGGTGATTTCAGGCTATATTTTTGCTTTTTCGCCTTAGGTGACAAAAATGTGTCTTGCTTTTTAGTAATTTTTGTGTACAAAGCACTGACAAATCCTGCAAATTTGCGTTTTTTTGTCAAAATTTGAAAATTTCGCTTGTGTTTTTGAAAATTTTTGGTAATATAGCTAGCACTTAATGGCTGGATGGCAGAGTGGTCATGCAGCGGACTGCAACTCCGTGTACGCCGGTTCGATTCCGACTCCAGCCTCCATTTTTTTAGTTTACCAGCTTGTTTTATGTTTTTGCGTGATGATGTAAAAAACATAAAAACAAGTAATAAATGCCCGGGTGGTGAAATTGGTAGACACAAGGGATTTAAAATCCCTCGCTCTTTTGAGCGTGCCGGTTCAAGTCCGGCCCCGGGCACCACCGTATTATCAAGCCTTTATCAGCGATAAGGGCTTTTTTGTTGTCTTAATTTTGCTTGTTCGCCACCGCTATTCATCCACCACTCGCAAACCCGTGATAACCATCACACCCATTTTATCCATCCAAAAATCCACATCCACCGCGCCATAACGCATGGTGCTGACCACTTCGATTTCAGCTTGACGGTATGCCACTCGTGGGTCTTGGGCGATGAGATTTTGGATAATATTTTTATCTGCTATGGTGAGTTTATTATCTTTACAAAGCCTATCAAACTCATGGCTCGCCTGCATTGACATCTGCACCATCTTGGTCATCGGCACATCAATCTCACCACTGATAGCATCAGGTACACTATCAACAAAGGGCAGATACGGCTTGATATCGACAATCGGCGTGCCATCAACCATATCTGCACCGATGATATGCAGCCGCACCCGATACTGGATAATCTCCACTCGAGACAGTCGCACCACCGACAAACCAAGCGCTGACGGGCGATACATACTGCGAGTGGCGAACACGCCCACCTTATCATTGCCACCATAACGGGGTGGACGTACCTGCGGGCGAAAATTATCCTGTGATTTATTCTGATGAAACTGCCACATCACCCACAGATGGCTGAATTTCTCAATCCCAACAAAAGCGGACGGCGTATCATACGGCGGCACAAACTCAATCACACTTGCCACTTCGACAAGATTAGGCTGTCTTGGTGCGCCAAATTTTTGCACCAGTGGCGAGCGATGATGTCCGATGATGGGTAATTGAACAGTAGTCATAGAGAATTTTTCTTATTTATGCTAAAATAAACGGTGCTTATTCCAAATTTACCCTAAACCATTGGGTAAAAACTCGCTATTATAGCCAAAATTTCAATCATTGGCATATCCATTGCCAAGTATCCAATAATAAGAGATTATTATGTCAAAGTTTATCACAGAAACCGTCACTTATGTGCATCATTGGAATGATAGCCTATTCACCATCAAGACCACTCGTGGCGACAGCTTGCGTTTTCGCAATGGTGAGTTTGTGATGATTGGTATCATGGTCGATGGCAAGCCATTGGCACGCGCTTATTCTATCGCCAGTCCAAACTGGGCAGAAGAGCTGGAGTTTTTCTCAATCAAAGTTCCTGATGGCCCACTCACTTCTCGCCTACAGCATATCAAAGTTGGCGATGAGCTACTTATCAGCAAAAAACCAACGGGCACGCTCGTGCTAGATGACCTACTCCCGGGTAAGCATCTGTATATGCTCGCTACAGGTACAGGTCTTGCGCCTTTCTTGTCGCTATGCCGTGACCCTGAAGTCTATGTACGCTTTGAAAAAGTCATCCTAGTGCATGGCGTGCGTCATGTCGATGATTTGGCGTATCGTGATTTCTTTGAAAATGAATTGCCAAATGATGAAGTCTTTGGCGAGTGGGTGCGTGAAAAATTCATCTATTACCCAACCGTCACCCGTGATGAGTTCAAAAACACCGGTCGTGTGACTGACTTGATGAAATCAGGTAAGCTGTTTGAAGACATCGGTCTGCCTGTGATGAACAAAGATGACGACCGTGTGATGATTTGCGGTAGCATGGCGATGAACAACGACACTTGCGCTATCTTGGATAGCTTTGGTCTCACCATCTCACCACGCATGGGCGAGCCTGCCGATTATGTGGTTGAGCGTGCGTTTGTGGGTTGATTCAGCCATACAACCAGCAAAACAAAAGCCAACACAGTGATTTGTTGGCTTTTTGCTTTTTTGATAAACACTTTTATGAGAAAAGAGTTATTTGGCGATTATTCACCAATGGCGGTGCGTAGCTGCTCTGCCAATTTGGCAAGTTCATCTTGGTCGCCCATCTTGCTTTCGTGATGAGCAAAGGCACTAAAATGCGTCGGCACAAGGTGCATATGATAATGAAACACCGACTGACCTGCATCTGAGTGATTTAGCTGCATCTGGGTGATGCCTTGTACGCCAAGCACCGCACGCTGTGCCGTCATCACTTTTTGGGCGGTCTTAAACACCGCACAGGCGTATTCACAAGGCAAATCTGACAGCTCAACCGCTTGGCACTTTGGAATGACGAGCACATGACCGGTATCTACTGGCATGATATCCATAAAGGCAAGCGTTTTGTCGTCTTCATAGACCTTGTGGCAAGGGATTTCACCACGCAAAATCTTGGCAAAAATATTATTCTCATCATATACAGCTGGCATCATTAGCTCCTTGATTTTCGGGGATTTAACGACATTTTAACACGATTTTATAAAAATATGATATAGTAAGATTTTTTGCTTTCGTAGTATCAACCATCATGAGCCAAACCGCCGAAACCACCGATTTACCACAGTTTGTATTACAAAGCTTGTTTGATGATGAATCGCTTGTCTTTCGTGTGCATAATGTCAAAAATATCATCGTCAAACATGACATGGATTTGCCGCAGATGTTTTTGGCTCACTATGACAGCTTGGCAGATGAGATCAAGGCAGAGCATCCTTTGACGGCTGATTTGCTCAAAAAAATCAATCAAAAAACCACTGCTGAGCAAGCAAATGCCCTGCTTGGACTGCCCTCTGGCACCATTCGTCCAGCTCATCATATCAAAATCACCGGCACGGCTGTCATCGTTTGCGATAGCCTGCCAGTTGCTCTGCACATCAGCTTTACCAATACTGCCAAATCTTCGCAAGCACTGTATGGCAACGAGCCATCTGCGATGATCGAAGCCGAAGCCCAAAAATGGCAGTTGGCAGGCTTGGTCAATGTCCTGCACAAAAACCCAAAATTCACCCTGATTAGCCATGATTTATCTGGCGAATCACTCATCATTGAGCCTACAGCAACCTTTATACAGCTGCCAAATGCTCATGCACTTGCCACCACACACGCGATCAATACCATCAAGCATGACTCACCGATCAAATTGCAGTACCTACACGAGCGTATCGTAGAAACTGTCTTGGCAAGTGTTAATACGCATTATTAATTACGCATCATTAGTTCAAAAAAAGACAGCTCAAAGTTAATTCGGCTGTCTTTTTCGCTTATTTATCTTCTTCGTCTTTGGGCAGTGCCAATGGGCCTTTGAGTAGATGCTCATCGACCATCTCATCAGCAGAGTTATGATCAGCTGATTCCTGGGTGATGTACCATTGCCCTTTGCGGTACAAGGTCAAACGATCTCGACCTAAGCCTCGTAGCAGCGCATACATCATCACCAGCACCACGATGGCAAACGGTAAGCCTGCCACAATCGCTGCTGCCTGTAGTGCCGTCAGTCCACCTGCAGCCAGTAGCACCACTGCCATCAAGCCTTCGGAAGTCACCCAAAATAGTCGCTGAATCTTTGTCGAATTGGTATCACCACCTGCGGTCAGCATATCCACGACAAGACTGGCACTATCCGCTGATGTCACAAACCACAGCACAATCATCATCAAGATAATCACCATCAAGCCTTTGGTGAATGGATAATATTCAATCAGCTTAAAAATCGCACTGCCATAATCCGCCTGCACCGCTTCGACCAAGCCAAAGTTACCACTCAGCTCCATCTGCACCGCCACACCACCAAATGCCGTAAACCAAAAGAACAGTAGCAGCATCGGCACAAACAGTACACCAAACAAAAACTCACGAATCGTTCGACCACGAGAAATACGAGCAATAAACACGCCAACAAAAGGCGACCAGCTCACCCACCACGCCCAATAAAACACTGTCCAACTCGCCTGCCAGTTGCTTTCGCTATAGGCTTCGTTCCATAGACCAAGTGTGATCAGATTACCTGCATAATTACCGACATTTTCGACAAAGCTATCAAAGATAAACTGCGTCGGCCCCATCACCACCATAAAACCAAGCAGCAGTAAGGTCACAATAATGGTAAAGTCGCTCAGACGCTTCACCCCTTTATCCAGACCTGCCATGACTGAGACAGCCGCGCACGCCGTGATACCTGCAATCAACGCCACCTTAAGTGTCATACTCGGCGTCATGCCAAACATCTGCACAAGCCCTGTCTCAAGCTGCATCACCCCAAGACCAAGGCTTGTCACCACACCAAACATAGTGCCAAATACCGCCAAAATATCAACCGTATGTCCCCAGCCACCATATATCCGCTTACCCAAAATCGGAAACAGCACCGAACGCACCGACAATGGTAAGCCACGACGATAATGAAAATACGCCAAGGATAACGCCACCACCGCATAAACCGCCCACGCGTGCAACCCCCAATGCAAAAATGAAATCGTCATCGCTTGCTTAGCTGCTTCTACCGTCTGTGCCTGTGCCACTGGTGGTGCGACAAAGTGGTATAAAGGCTCAGCCACACCCCAGTACAAAAGCCCAATACCAATCCCTGCCGAGAACAACATCCCAATCCAAGAGCCAAAGCTATACTGCGGCGTTTCTGTCTGATGCCCTAGACGAATATCACCATAATGACTCATCGCCAAATATAAGCAAAACACCAAAGCAATATTAAATAAAATAATCAGTGCAAAGCCAAAATGTGTACTGATCCACGACTGCAGATGTCCGAACAGCCAGCCAGCATGATCACTAAACAGCGCGCCATACAGCATAAACACAATGATCAGCGCCGCAGAAATGGCAAACACAGGCACACTTACCTTGGGGAAAATCCCAAAACGGCTGATATTCACGCCTGCTTGCATGATTTTTTCATCATGGCTTTGTGTCGATTTATCGGTTTGATTCATAAATCTCATCCTTTATCAAAAAGCACTTTGTTGGGATGGATTTTTAGTTGTATTATTTGACTGGTTAAACACTTTAAGTCAGACAAATTTGAAATAAAACGAGCGAAGTTGTACAAGCAGTGCAACAAGCAAGCTTAACGCAGTATTATTTCAAAGCTGTCAGACCATATCTCCCATGATGTCAATTTCGCGCAATCGGGGTGATCCCCATTTCCTTTTGCACAGAAAAATACAATTAAAAATCAATCATGTTTGGCAAACAGCCTAGCAAGATTTGCTTGATATTGCAAATTTTCCGATATATTGATGATGAATTTGGCAGTCATTTATTGATAATAAATTATCATAACTTATTGATTTATAATAATAAATATGCTTATATTTTAACTTGTATCAACTTTGTAATTATATATGAAAAGCCAATAAATTATTATATAACGAGAAAATTTGGCAAACTTTTGGTTGGGTCGGAATTAGCGCAAAGTTCGGCTAAAAAGCTGTCCAAAGCGCGTCAAACAATGCTAAAATAACCGAACAAATTTCATTCATGTCAAGTTTGACAAAATTATAGGAATAACATTTATGCCAGTTTATCGCTCCAAAACTTCTACCGCTGGTCGCAACATGGCAGGTGCTCGTGCCCTATGGCGTGCCACCGGTATGACGGATGACGATTTTAACAAGCCAATCATCGCCATCGCCAACTCATTCACTCAGTTCGTGCCAGGTCATGTGCATCTTAAGGACTTAGGTCAGTTGGTCGCTCGTGAGATCGAAGCTGCCGGTGGTGTCGCCAAAGAGTTCAACACCATCGCTGTCGATGATGGCATCGCGATGGGTCATGGCGGTATGCTGTATAGCTTGCCTAGCCGTGATTTGATTGCTGATAGCGTCGAATATATGGTCAATGCCCACTGCGCTGATGCACTGGTCTGTATCTCAAACTGCGACAAAATCACCCCGGGTATGCTGATGGCAGCGATGCGTCTGAATATCCCGACCATCTTTGTCTCTGGTGGGCCAATGGAAGCAGGTAAGGTGCTGGCGAGCACTTTGGGTGATGGTCATACCGTACATGAGACTGTGACGGATGAGAGCGGTCAAAAGGTGCGTAAGCTTGACCTAGTCGATGCAATGATCGATGCTGCCGATGATTTGATCAGCGATAGCGATGTCGCCACCACCGAACGCTCAGCCTGTCCAACTTGTGGATCATGCTCAGGTATGTTCACCGCAAACTCAATGAACTGCTTGACCGAAGCACTTGGTCTATCACTACCAGGTAATGGTTCACTACTTGCGACGCACGCCAAGCGAAAAGATTTGTTCCTAGAAGCAGGTCGCCGTATCGTCGAGCTTGCCAAACGCTACTATGAACAAGATGATGCATCGGTGCTACCACGCTCGATCGCCACCAAAGCTGCTTATGAAAATGCCATGAGCCTAGATATCGCCATGGGTGGCTCGACCAATACCATCTTGCACCTACTGGCAGCTGCCAATGAAGCGGGCGTAGACTTTAAGATGGCGGACATTGATCGCCTATCTCGCCAAGTACCTTGTCTATCAAAAGTCGCCCCTGCTACCCAAAAATATCACATGGAAGATGTGCACCGTGCTGGTGGTGTGATGGGTATCCTAGCCGAGCTTGACCGTGCAGGGCTACTACAGACTGATGTGCCGACTGTACACAGTGCGACGATGGCTGATGCACTTGCCAAGTGGGATATCATGAATCCTGACAATACCCAAGCACGTGACCTATATATCGCAGCCCCAGGCGGCGTACGCACCACCCAAGCCTTTAGCCAAAATAAAGTCTGGTCAAATCTCGATGTCAATCGTGAATCAGGCTGTATCCGTAGCCGTGAACACGCCTACTCTCAAGATGGCGGACTTGCAGTACTATTTGGTAATATTGCTGAGCGTGGCTGTGTGGTCAAGACTGCAGGTGTGGACGAAAGCATCCTAACATTCACTGGCCGTGCTCGTGTGTTTGAGAGCCAAGACTCTGCTGTCGCTGCCATCTTGGATGATCAGATCGTCGCAGGTGACATCGTCATCATCCGCTACGAAGGCCCAAAAGGCGGTCCTGGTATGCAAGAGATGCTCTACCCAACTTCATATCTCAAATCAAAAGGCTTAGGCAAAGCCTGTGCCCTACTCACTGATGGTCGCTTCAGTGGCGGTACATCGGGTCTGTCTATCGGTCATGCCAGCCCTGAAGCTGCCGAAGGCGGCGCCATTGGCTTGGTCGAAGAGTTTGACACCATTGAGATTGATATCCCAAATCGTAGTATTCATTTGGATGTGTCAGATGAAGAATTGGCAAAACGCCGTGAAGCGATGGAAACTCGTGGCAAGATGGCGTGGAAACCTGCCAATCGTGAACGCTATGTCTCACAAGCTTTGCGTGCCTATGCAGCGATGGCAACATCTGCTGATACGGGTGCGGTGCGTGATGTCAGTCAGGTTGAGTAAATTATTCAATTGATTGATATCAATACAAATCAAGCCATCAGACGATGGCTTGATTTTTTTGTATTTTTCAATAAAATATCCCATAATGTCATTTTAATTAAATAAGGATTTTATTATGTCTGCACACCTTAATTTAGGCAATAGTATTTTTAAAGGATTTAATGACCAAAATGGTATATTGATTTGCGGTTATGAGCATGGGGAATCAAAAGCAGATGTTGCAAAATATGAAGCTAACAAAACACAAAAAATCTCACATCCCAATAAAGACGAAGTTACATTTACATTTGCCAATAAAGAACCATTTTTAGGTAAATATTCTTTCCCTTATGACAGTCGTATTGCTACATGGTTTAGACTGTGGGGACATCCATTAAATCACGATGGCTTAGGGGATGACTTTACCAAAAGCATTATGCAAACCAATCTCTCAAATACACAAAGCAATCATGTTCAGGACTACGATGTAATTGCTAGTGGCTTTGATAACTTTGTTGAGCTATTAAAAGAACTCAAGCCTAGTCTTATTTTATTCATGGGTGTAAGAAATTCTGACTTCATTAATAAACCAGATAATTTATCAAAAATTGAAAATATTTTAGGTCAATCCATCGCTGGTAGGAAATCAGTAACCGCAGAAACAAGTGGTAGAAAATTTAGAGTGATTTTTCAGGATTTTGAGCATTGTCATACTGTAACCTTTCCACATCCAAGCGGTACTATAGGATTAACAAATGAATATATCAGTAAGTTTGAACCGCAACTTAATGAAATCCTGACCAAATATAAAGCCCAACGTGGGTTTTAGCTTAATTGCCACCAAACAGAAAACCCCCAATCACAATTGGGGGTTTTGACAATTAAAATAATCATTCAAGCTTAAAGCTGTCTTTTAGCCCGACGATTTGGTTAAATACTGGCAAGTCGGCATTGTGCTCAATGGCATCAGCGATAAAGTAGCTCTCACGCTCGAATTGGAAACGCTCGCCTGCCGCCGCTTTTGCCAAATCAGGCTCGACCACCGCTTGACAGATGGTGAGTGAGTTTGGATTGAGATGCTGTTTAATCCATAGTGTATCAGCATCGGTGTCGGCATCGATGATTTCTTTTTCGTGTAGGCTGACATCGCTGATTTCATCATCTTCGAGCAGTAGATACTCATACAGACGCACCACCGCATCGACGCCATGACTGGCTGATACCCAGTGGATGACGCCTTTGACTTTGCGACCTTCTGGGTTGTTACCCAGTGTATTTTCATCAATAGTAGCAATCAGCTCAACCACTTGACCTGCATCATCCAGCTTATGCTCATTGACCTTTAGGACATAGCTATTACGCAGGCGGATTTCAGGATTTTCTGGCGATAGACGCTTGTAGCCTGCTGGTGGCACGACTTCAAAGTCGGTTTGGTCGATATAAATGGTCTTGGTAAATGGAATACGGCGTTCGCCCATCTCCAAGGACGGATGCTTTGGCTGGGTGAGCCATAGCACTTCACCATCAAAGTCAGCGACGGTTTTTGGGTTTTTGAGTTCAGCAAATTTTGCCACCGCTTCATCAAAGTTGGTGATGGTGACCCTCAAGGGACGCAATACCGCCATGCCACGAGCGGTGGTGTCTTCGAGCGATTTACGCACGCTAAACTCAAGCATACGATGATCCACCAAGCCATCAGACTTGGTGATGCCCACACGCTCACAAAAATCACGCAAGCCTTCAGGCGTATAGCCACGGCGACGCATACCGGCCACGGTCGGCATACGCGGATCATCCCAGCCTGACACCGCACCCATATCCACCAAACGCTTCAGCTTACGCTTACTAGTCAGGGTATGATCGATGTTTAGACGGCTGAATTCGTACTGATGCGGCGGATTATCAAAGCCCACTTTCTCAATCACCCAATCATAAAATGGGCGATGATCTTCAAACTCTAGCGTACACAGCGAGTGCGTAATACCCTCAAGCGCATCAGACAAAGGATGGGCAAAGTCATACATCGGATAGATGCACCAGTCATCGCCTGTCTGATGGTGATGAGCGTGCATCACCCGATAGATGACAGGGTCACGCATATTCATGTTCGGATGTGCCATATCAATCTTGGCACGCAGTACCGCACCGCCATCAGGATATTTACCGTTTTTCATATCATCAAAACGAGCCAAATTCACTTCCACACTCTCATCACGCTGCGGTGATGGCTTACCCACTTCGGTGAATGAGCCACGATTGGCGCGGATTTCATCGATGCTTTGTAGATCGACATAAGCATCCCCTTGCTTGATGAGTTGTACCGCCCAAGCGTGCAGCTGATCAAAGTAGCTCGATGCATAACGCACATCACCCGCCCAGTCAAAGCCAAGCCATTTGACATCTTCTTTGATACCATCGACATAGTCTTGTTTTTCGGCGGTTGGGTTGGTGTCGTCAAAGCGTAAATTGCACGCACCATCAAACTCGCCTGCCACGCCGAAATTTAGGCAAATCGACTTGACATGGCCGATGTGCAAATAGCCATTTGGCTCAGGTGGAAAACGGGTCAAAATGCTCTCATGCTTGCCTGATTGCAGGTCATCACGGATGATGGTGCGGATAAAATCGTTTTTTTCGGGTAGCTCGTTAGCAGTGGTCATATCTGTGTCCAAATTATTATCAATCAATACAAAATAAACCTTGATACTTTAGCATAATTGGCATGATTTTTCATCTGTTTAATCAGCAATTTTCATCAGCCATTTCTTGGCAGATTTATCCTTGAAACCCTTTGAAATCGATAAAATCATCCCCATATTTATCAGACAACTGTGCTATAATAGCCAAAATTTCACTCACTTTAAGGATTTGTCATGGATATGCCAATTGTAGAATTTGACACCACTTATGGTAACATCGTCATCGAGCTAAACGCCGAAAAAGCACCTGTAACGGTCGCCAACTTCATCGACTATGTCGAGTCTGGTCATTATGATGGCTTGATTTTCCACCGTGTGATCGACGGCTTCATGATCCAAGGCGGCGGTATGGACAGCGAGATGAAAGAAAAGCGCACTGGCACGCCGATCAAAAACGAAGCGGATAACGGTCTAAGAAATGATACTGGCACAATCGCCATGGCGCGCACTTCCGATCCGCATTCAGCGACTGCACAGTTTTTCATCAATGTGCGCGACAACGATTTTCTAAACTACACCAGCCCAACACCACAAGGCTGGGGCTATGCCGTATTCGGTCGCGTCATCGATGGTATGGATATCGTGAACCAAATCAAAGGCGTTCCAACTGGTCGCTTCGGCTATCACGCGGATGTACCGACCACACCGATCGTGATCAACAGCGCTAAAGTTATTAAGAAATAATGCACAGCGCTGATTATTATTTCACCACAAAGCCGTCTGAAATTCAGGCGGTTTTTGTTAGTGATTTGCACTTATCAGCACATACGCCCAAGCTTGCAGCGGCATTTATTCGCCTGATTGAAGATCTGTGCCACCTGCCGAATTTGAACAGCTTATACATTCTTGGCGACTGGTTGGATGCTTGGATCGGTGATGATGCTTATTTAAGCTTGGATAAACAAACCAAAGACACGCATTGGCTCACACCCATCATCAAAGCCCTAAAAAAACTGTCTGACAAAAAGGTGCAAATCTTAGTCATGCATGGCAATCGTGATTTTGCTTTGTCTGATAAACTCACCAAATTATTTGGCGGTGCTATCATTGCCGAGCCTTTTTATATCAATACCCCGCAAGCACGCATTCGCCTAGAGCATGGCGACGCGCTGTGTACCGATGATGTCAAATATCAGCAATACCGCGCCATCATCCGCCATCCGCTCATGCGTTATCTACTGCTCAAGCTTCCCTTATCCATACGCGAAAAACTTGGCAAAGATATTAAAGATAAATCAAAAAATGACAAAAGCCAAAAATCCGCCATAATCATGGATGTCAATAACGATGCTGTAAGCCATGCCTTAAAAGACTGTGATGCACTATTACACGGTCATACCCACCGCCCTGCCGTGCATCATGCCGATGACAAAGTCCGCACGGTACTGGGTGACTGGCGCGATGATAGGCAAGTAGTTAGCGCTGAAATTGGGCTTTTGGTGGATGATGCACTGGTTTTGGCAAGGCTTTAGAGATAAAAAAATTGGCAAGTTCACCAATCTTTTTTGTTTTCATCAGGATAATCAATCCTTTGGCAACCACTTACTGATCACGCGATCAAGATTGCCTGATAGTCTTTCAAGATGTAAAAATTGATCAACATACGCCTTAAAGCGAAAATCATTATTGGCGATCAACCAGCCATTTTGGGCAGGTTTTAGTGGTTTATCAGGATTGACAGCACACAGCACGCCTTTATGCTCATGGGTCTTGACGATGGCTTCTGCCGCTTCAGTGACAAATACATCCGCACGACCTTCAGCCACTTCATTAAAAATCGTCAAATTTTCAGGATGCATCGTAAGTTTTGCCTTGGTCAAAACAGTGCGAGCAAAGTTCTCATTACTACCGCCAGGATTGGCTACGATGCGCACAGTTGGCTGATTAATCTGATCAATGGTTTGGTATTTTGAGACATCTTCACAGCGTACAAGTGGCGTCTTGCCATTGGTAAAATATGGTACGCTAAACAAGGCTTGCTGCTGTCGTGGTAAAGTAATCGAAATACCACCGATGGCAATATCACACTTACCCGCGGTAAAATCACTCATCAGATTTGACCAACTGGTCTTAACCATCTGAACTTCTGCACCCATACTGTCTGCCAACAGCTCAACCAAGTCATTATCCACACCTTCAAACTTACCCTGATGATCAAAGCTAAACGGCTTATAATCGCCTGGTGAACACACGCGCAAAGTCTTAGTCTTCATGACCTGCGCCAAAGTATCAGGCATCGCACTCGTCTGCGCTTGCACGCTTGGTGCTATCATAAGATTTGCCGCTGCAGCCACCATGCTTGAGGTAAACAGTTTTTTCACCCTACACTCCATTGGTTGATAAATTGAAATAGCATTATAACGAAAAATAAAAAAGACGAAAACCATCAATTTTCGTCTTTTGCATAATTTGTATTAATCGACCCACGGCGGACGCGGCGCGTCATAGCGATACGGCGCATCTACTACAGGGGCAAAGCGTGCATTTTGTGCTTGCCAATCACCGAATGCCGTGCCAATATAGCCCTTATCAGGACCGACAAAGTTCCACCACATAGTCACAGGATTAATCAATCGGCACGCCACCGATCAGCAGCACACGCGCATGAGCAGGCAAGCTGATGGTAAGTGTACTCGCGCCTGCTTGCTGATAATACAGATGATGCATCGGCACAGTACTATCCACCACTTGCGCTTCGCCAAGGCTGACAAATATACCGTATTCAAACTCAGTATTCAATGGCAAAGTCAGCATCTGCGCCGTATCGCTGTCATTGTGTAGATCTAGACCCACAAGCGGCGTATAGACCTTAGCAGCGGAGCGTTGATCAGCAAATTCACCAACCAATAAAGTATGCGTCACACCCTGATCTGTCCACACAGGCAGCTGTGATAAATGTTGAAAATCCGCTGCGCCATCATAGCGATCAGGCGGCAAGGCGATCCACAGCTGCACCGCGTGCATATCGCCCGTGCTATTCGGCGCGTTCACTTCAGTGTGTGCGATGCCATGCCCTGCCGTCATGATATTGATCTCACCTGGACCTACGGTATTGGCATTGCCCAAGCTGTCATGATGCAGCGTCTCACCTGAGATCATCCAAGTAAAGGTTTGTAGTGCTGTATGTGGATGCTCGCCGACATTCAGTGGCTTATCCGACTTGGTTGGACCCAAATGATCCAAAAAGCACCACGCGCCAATCGTGCGACGACCACGCTGCGGCAATACGCGATTGACATACAGCCCTTCATTGAGCAGTGCTTCACGCGGCTTTAAGATATTATCACTCATCTTGGTGATCCTTGTGTATGAATTTTCCGCCCAAATTCACATGATAAGATTATATTTGAACGGAAAATTTTTTAATTCATCTTATTAATATAGACAACTTATGCGGATGGTTTAATCAGCCATCACATCGGCTTTTTCGCCCAATCTGCCTGCGCGATAATCATTCATCGCATCGATGATTTGCTGTTCGGTATTCATCACAAATGGACCATATTGGACGATTGGTTCATTCAGCGGCTTACCTGCGATCAATAAGAATCGCGCGTCTTCATCTGCATCGATGACCACGCCATCACTGCCTGCATCATTTGCCAAGATCGCCATGGTATCAAGCGCAACTTTTTTACCATTGATGCTGACACTGCCGCGGAAGACAAAGATAAAGGCATTGTGCGTATCTGGCAGCTGCTGCTCAAAACGCGTACCTGCAGGCATTTTGACATCCAAATAAGTCGGCTCAGTCACTTCTCGCGTCACCGCGCCATCGACACCATGACTATGACCCGCAATCACCGTGACATCCACACCATTATCCAATCGCGCGTGCGGTAGATCCGCCTTAGCAAAATCCTTATACCAAGGCTTGTTCAATTTATCCTTGGCAGGTAGATTCAGCCACAGCTGAAATCCTTCCATCACACCGTTTTCTTGTTGGGGAATCTCAGAATGGATCACGCCATGCGCTGCCGTCATCCACTGCACGCCGCCATCTTCGAGTAGTCCGCGATGCCCTGCGCTGTCATGGTGCAGCATACGACCTTGGATCATAAAGGTAATGGTCTCAAAGCCACGGTGCGGATGATCAGGAAAACCTGCGATATAGTCATTTGGGTCATCGCTGCTGAAGTGATCAAGCATCAGATATGGATCAAGGCGTTTTTGTAGATTGTGCGTCAGTACGCGCGTCAAATTCACGCCTGCACCATCAGAAGTTGGCATACCTTTGTTTAATTGTTCGACTTGTCGGGTGTGGGTGACAGTAGTCATGGAAAGCTCCTTATTGATTATTATTTAATTATGAATTTATTATAATGTTAATATGCCATTTATTATGTGTAGATTTTCGGCATTGTCACGCTTTGGATAATTATACAGATACCCATAAAATCATCAGCGGTGATTATACTATAAGGATGGCAGGGTAATTTTTCAAGAAAAAAAACGCAATCTTGATCGATAATCTGATGATGAGTCATTGATTTTTAAACCAATTTATAAATAAAAAACGGAACACACTCACTGCGTTCCGTTGATTCATTGCACAGCCATCAATCCAATAACTTAAAAAAATGCTCACGATAATGGCGCAGCTCGCGGATTGAGTCGCGGATGTCGTCTAGGGCAAGATGCGCGCCGCCTTTTTGGTAGCCGCTTGCCACATCAGGACGCCAGCGATAGCACAGCTCTTTGATACTTGAAACATCAAGGTTGCGATAGTGAAAATAACGCTCAAGCTTCGGCATTTGGCGCGCCAAGAATCGGCGATCTTGACAGATGGAATTACCACACATCGGTGAGATGCCCGCATCCACCCACTTTGACAGAAATTCAATGGTCTGCACTTCAGCATCTTCAAGCGTCACTTTACTGCGGCGCACGCGATCAATGAGACCAGATTGTCCGTGTTGGTTCTTATTCCAGTCATCCATGCCATTTAGCACCACATCACTGACCTTGATGGCAAGCACGGGACCTTCAGCAAGGATGTTCAAATCATCATCCGTGACGATGGTTGCGATCTCGATGATCTCATCGCGCTGGGTATCAAGCCCTGTCATCTCAAGGTCAATCCAAATCAAGGCTTTTTTGGCTTTGGTTGATGGTTTTGGCGTGGCGATTTTAATTTTGTCAGTCATGAAATTATCCTTTATCAAACCTTGCCATTGTAGCACAGCTTGCACGCATACGCCATGATTTAAAAAGCAGTCATCAGATGATTATCAGATACATTGACAAACTGGCACGCGCCTTATCTTAGCAAATACGCTTGGTAAATACTCTTAGCAAAAATCATTGTAGCAACAGATACAGTTTTCGATACCGCTTGCTTACAAAAACACACGCTTTAACATCGAAATCTTTATAAAATTTTGTTATAATCAGCGACTTAAATTTATCATCAACCATCCATGCTACTCGCGACCAGATTTTCATGCCAAAAAATAAAATCAAAGCCTGGCTGCCTACCCCCGAAAAGCTGCGTGAAAATCGCCTGATCGCGATGTTTGCGCCTTTTTTGGCAGATCCGCGCCTGTGGCAGATGAATCGTGGTTCGCTTAATCGTGCGGTATATGTCGGCGTGTTGGCGGCGTTTTTTCCACTACCAGGGCAGATGCCGCTTGCCATCATCGGTGCGCTGCTTGTGCGTGCCAATGTACCGATGGCGGTGGCTTTGACATGGATTACCAATCCTTTGACAGGCATTCCTGTATTTTGGGCGGCGTATTCACTTGGCGCATGGCTGCTTGGTGAGCCGATGATCGGCATTCGCAGCATTGGTATCATCTTAAGCGATTTAACCCTTTGGGTGACGACAAGCGACGCTATTAACCCCTTTACCCATCACAAGATTTTCTCTTGGCAAACGATGGTGGTCGGGCTTGTGCTGTCTGCGATCATCACCAGTATTGTGCTGGGCGTGGCGTTTCGGATTTTTTGGCATTATCGCACGGTGCGCGACTGGCAAGCACGCCACGGTTATAACGCCAAAGCGCCGCGATTTAGCAAGCAAAAAGGTCATAAAGCCCGCGAAAAAGCCCGCGCTGAACAAGAAAAAGTCCAAGCCCAAAAGTCCGCCAAGTCTTCTGACGATTTTTCTATTTGATCAATTTCATCACATTCACAACCGTAAGCGTAATCATTTTCATCTTTATATGAAAATTTTTCATTGGTTTTTATCATACTTTTCAAGTATAATTTTCCGCCAAATACCCAAAGATTTTTCTTATCGATGAATAATTGATTCAGACCAAGCCTTTTGCGAGTGGGTATTTGTTCTGTCAAGCCTAAAAAAGCCACCAGAATCGCACACTTTTTTCTTCTTTTTTATAGTGAAAATCTTATGAATTATTCCGTATTTACTTCAGAATCTGTCAGCGAAGGCCATCCAGATAAGATGGCAGACCAAATCTCTGACGCCCTACTTGATGCTATCTTAGAACAAGACAAAGATGCGCGCGTGGCGTGTGAGACCTTGGTAAAAACAGGGGCGGTGGTATTAGCTGGCGAGATCAGCACACACGCGAACATCGATGTCGAAGCCATCGTCCGCGACACCGTAAACAACATCGGCTACAACCATTCAGATCTTGGCTTTGATGGCTCAACCTGCGCAGTGATCAACATGATCGGCAAGCAGTCACCAGAGATCGCCCAAGGTGTCGATCGCTCACGCCCAGAAGACCAAGGCGCAGGTGACCAAGGCTTGATGTTCGGCTATGCAACCAACGAAACTGAAGTACTGATGCCTGCACCGATTCAGCTATCACACCGCTTAATGGAGCGTCAAGCTGAACTTCGTAAAAACGGTACTTTGCCTTGGCTGCGTCCAGACGCCAAAGCGCAAGTCACCTTGCATTATGATGCAGCATTCAAGCCATTTGCCGTCGATGCGGTGGTGCTATCAACTCAGCACAGCCCAGAGATCAGCCAAACTGACCTGCATGAAGCGGTGATGGAAGAAATCATCAAAAAAGTCATCCCAGCTGAGCTGCTACACGCAGGCACACAATATCACATCAACCCAACGGGCAAATTCGTCATCGGCGGTCCTGTCGGTGATGCTGGTCTGACTGGTCGTAAAATCATCGTCGATACCTATGGCGGTATGGCGCGTCACGGCGGCGGTGCATTCAGTGGTAAAGATCCATCAAAAGTCGATCGCTCGGCTGCTTATGCAGGTCGCTATGTCGCCAAAAACATCGTCGCAGCAGGCCTTGCTGATCGCTGCGAAGTACAAGTCAGCTATGCCATCGGTGTCGCTGAGCCGACTTCGATCTCGGTCAATACCTTTAACACAGGTAAAATCAGTGACGCACAAATCGTCGATCTAATCCGCGCGCACTTCGACCTGCGCCCTTATGGCATCACGCGTATGCTTGATCTATTGCAGCCGATGTACCAACAAACCGCCAGCTACGGTCACTTCGGTCGCACAGGCTCAGACCATGCCTTTACTTGGGAAAAAACCGATAAAGCTGAGCTGCTGCGCACCGCGATTTAATCAGTAAATCTCTTGCTTAAGCATGATAAAAGCCTTAGAATAAGCGTGTTCTAAGGCTTTTTTATAAGCTGTATTTGATCTTTAAAAAGTCATTTAACCCATTGATAATACTAGGAAAAATTATGAGTAACAAACCAGAATTTAACGAAGAAGAATTCCAAGCGCAGATGAATGCGTTTTTTGAGCGTGCTGATCAAGTGATCAATCTTGCCAACAGTCAGCTGAGCCCACAGTCGCACGCAGGACAAGTCGCCGCAAGCCTAAACTATGCCGCAGCGCGCTTTGCGGTATCAGCAGCAAGCATCGGCTTTGTTAAAGGCAGCGATCTTGCCAAAGAAAAAGACGACATCATCAAGTTTTACACCGAAAAATATCAACAAATGCTGTCAGAGAACCTAGATCAGTATATTGAGAATTTCGATCAATATACCAATGTCTCAAAAGCTGAAAAGTGATTTATCGTACAATGTGTTGGGCTATAAACTGCCCAGCACATTACCCATCACACCGCCACCGCTTCACCCCGTCCTACTTCCACGCGCTTGCCAATATCTTTGAGTTTAGATAATTCTTCCACTAATCTTGGCATATCATCAAGGCTAATGGCAAATGTCCACAAATAAGTAATCACCGCATAAATATGCCCAGCCGTTACGCCATTTTTCAGCGTTAGCACGGTGAGCGTTACGCCAAACAAAATCGCCATCGCCACACCAATACACAAAAACTCACCGCTTCACGATTGGAAATCAAAATCCGTAACTTTTCCACTAAGCCATAATGTTTGGAGAGTTCTCGATGACTGGCACGCTCCACACAATCCACTTCTTTTTCAAGACGATAATTGAGCTTAAAATACAGCTTATCATTCATCTTGATATAATTTGGCAAGATAAAAGCAAATACCATGGCAATGCCCAACGCCACTACACCTGACCAAAATTCAATCAAAAGTAACATCACCACCGCCCCAACAATAGAAAAAGCAGATGTGATGAGTATTGGCAAATGCTGTTCAAAAAAATTAACAAATTCCCTTGATAACGCCACTCGAGCAGTGGTCGTGGGTACATCAAAACCCTTATGATGTTGCCCTAAAATCACAGGCACGGCAAGTTCACTATAAATCCGAGTAAACGCACGAGTATCTACCGCACGCCGCGCCTAACCAACTGCCCAAATCACCAGCACCATCAACGCATACGCCAAAGCTGACAATAAATTGCCTGCCAACACCGCATTGACTGCAAAACTGCCCACCAGCGGATAAAGCAACAAAAGTAAATTTTCGGCAAATACAAGGCTAAAGGTCGCAAATAAGCGTTTTTTATGTTGTATCGCAATGTGTTTTAGCGTGTGAAACATGGTCGGTTCTAAGGTCAAATCAGTCATGATGTTCAATATGTCTGTTAAAAATAGCACTTAATTCGTGCATTAAAGCAAATAATTGAGCGGTTTTTTCTGTACCAAATTCAGCAAAAGCCTGTTCGCTGAGCGTATGCGTTTTTGCCAAAATCGGCTTGGCAATCGCCCTACCTGCGTCCGTCAAACGCATGATTTTTTCACGCTTATCGGTCGCACTTGGGTAAAATTCAAGTAAGCCTTTTTCCTTATATTCTTTACAAATATTAAAAATCGTTTGCTTAGGAATATACCACTCATCGCAAATTTGCTTTTGAGTTATGCCATCTGCATTGTCCGCCAAGCTATACAATACCGCAAAATGATTATAAGTTAAGCCAAGTTTGACAATCCAATGTTCAACTGCACCATCAATTTGAGCAATGGCATTGCCAAGTTCATTAAAATAATTCATCACATCTTCTTAATATTCCCTAAAAAAACATGGCGTAAATTACATTACGCCATGCCACAAATGGTGAGAACAGGTATTATTTGCTATGCTTGCGAAAATAATCCCATTCTTCTACCACTTGACCATTTGGCAAATGACACATCGCATATTTACCGCTATCTTTATCTTTACGAGGTTCTAATTTTCCGCCTTGTTTTACGCAAAATTCTGAAACAGGATTTGCCATACCAATCATAGGCTCTGGTTCGGTAGTATTATTGGTTGTAGTGCAAGCGGTTAAAAGCATGGCAACTCCCAATGTCACTAAAGTTAAAATTTTCATAAAAATTCCTAAAATGCTGAATGGATAAATTAGTCTTAAAATTTACTAATTTTGGCGTATTATACCGAAAAATTGGGGAAATGCAAGGGAAAGCAGTCTTATTTTTTACTAAATTTACCAGCCAAGAAAATCTGCATTTTTGACTTTAAAATTTCATCAAACTGGTGTAATATGCCATAAAGTATGAATAAATTTTCTTTAGATAAGTTTTGTTTATTAATAATGTAAACCATGTAATTTTGCATGATAAGGAAACCACCATGAGCAGCAAAAAATCCAACCAAAACACACCTGCTGAGTTTCTCGACCAAGAAAAAGACCTACCACTGATCGCCGATACTGAGCTATTAAGCCGCGCGCTACTTGATGTGCTTGAAGAGCAGACTTCGCCGATCGTCGCTGAGACCATTCATCAGCTGATCGAAGGTGGCAACCCTGAAACCGTGATCAAAAAAGCCCTGCCGAAGCTCAACAGCCGCCAAACCGAAAACCTAATCCGCGCCTGCAGTCTATTTGCGCAAGTATTAAATATCGCTGAAGATCATCACCATGCGCGCCGTCGCCAAAGCTATGAAGCACAAGATTTAACGCCGAATTCATCAAGCTTTGCAGGGGTATTAAACCAAATCGAAAACAGCGGCATTACTCCATCACAGCTACAAAGCGAATTAAACAAAATCAATATCAGCGCTGTAATGACCGCACACCCAACCGAAGTACAGCGTCAAAGCGTGCTAAAGCTTCATCGCCAAATCCGCGCGCTATTGACCGATTTTCAATTCGCGGTCGGCTATCAAAAACAAAAACTCACCAACCAAATCAAAACCGTGCTGCTATCCCTATGGCAGACCAATGAGACGCGCCCGTTTAAGCTCAATGTCTCTGATGAGATCATCAATGGCGTGGCGTATTTTGATTTAAGTTTTTTCCAAGCCTTGCCACGTCTGTATGCGCGCCTAGGTCATCAGCTGAATGAAGCTTATCCACAGACCATCTTGCCTGATGTCATTCGCATCGGTGGCTGGATCGGTGGCGACCGTGATGGCAACCCTTTTGTCGATGCTGATACGCTGCGCCAAGCCTTCAAGCGTCAAAGTGCGGCACTGTTTTATTTTTATCGCGATCAATTGGGCGAGCTGTATCAAGAGCTGCCGCTGTCGATTCGCCGTGTGAAAGTCAATGATGATGTGCTTAAGATGGCAGAAAACTCGCCAGAAAAGCTGATTTCACGCGCTGAAGAGCCGTATCGCTTAGCGGTTGCGCTGATCTCTGCGCGTATCGTTGCGAGCAGTAATGCACTGGATCTGGATTATGGTTGTCGCTTTGGTAAGGCGGATGCTTATGCCAATAGCGATGAGTTTTTGGCAGATTTACAAAAACTGCACCGCTCGCTGACCGATAATGGCAGTGAATATCTTGCCCAAGGTCGCTTGACTGATTTAATGCGCGCGGTGAGCTTGTTCGGCTTTTATCTGATGCCACTGGATTTGCGTCAGCACGCGCAGATCCATGCTGAGACGGTGCATGATTTGTTCAAGCACGCCGATTTGGAAGATTATTTGAGCCTATCTGAGACCGCGCGCCAACGCGTGCTACTGCGTGAGCTTGCCACCGCCCGCCCATTGTACAGCCATTATGTCGAGTACGATGAGCAGACCACCAAAGAGCTGAATATTTTCTTGGCAGCGGCAGATATCAAAAATCGCTATGGTGAAGCAGCTATCCAACAAAGCATCATCTCAAACTGCGAAACCATCAGCGATATGCTTGCGCTTGCCTTGATCATGAAAGAGACAGGGCTTTTGAAAGTAGAAAATGGCGTGCCGACATCGCGCGTCAATATTGTGCCATTGTTTGAGACCATCGAAGCACTACAAAACTGCATTGGCGTAATGGATGAGCTACTTGCCAAACCGTGGTATCAAAGCCTGCTCAAAAGCCGCAACAATACCCAAGAAATCATGCTTGGCTATTCTGACAGCAACAAAGATGGCGGCTATGTCACCAGTCAGTGGTCACTGTACCAAGCCGAAGAAAAATTGGTGCAGATTTTTGAGAAACATCAAGTGCAAATGCGCCTATTCCATGGTCGTGGTGGCAGTGTCGGTCGCGGTGGTGGTCCATCATTTGAAGCGATTTTGGCACAGCCTGCAGGCTCGGTGGCAGGTCAAATCCGCATCACTGAACAAGGCGAAGTCATCACTGCCAAGTACGCCGAAGCCAATAATGCCGAGCACAATCTGGAAGTGCTGGTCGCTGCGACGCTCAAAGCTACCGTGCTACCAAATGCGACCATGACGCCTGATTTTGGCTTGATGTCATCGCTGTCTGAACGCGCGTTTAACCATTATCGTGCGCTGATTGAACATCCTGCGTTTATTGATTATTTCTTGCAAACCAGTCCGATTACCGAGATTGCGACGCTGAACATCGGCTCGCGCCCAGCTAGCCGCAAGAGTCTTGCACGCATTCAGGACTTACGCGCCATTCCGTGGGTATTTTCTTGGATGCAAAACCGCTTGATGTTGCCTGCGTGGTATGGCTTTGGTACTGCGATCGAAAGCCTAATCGCTGATGATAATGATCATTTAGAGCAGCTGATCACCCATGCCGATGACAGTGCATTTTTCTACGCGATGCTGTCAAACATGGAGCAGGTGCTTGCCAAGACTGATTTGTCCATCGCCAAGACTTATGTCGAACTTGCCGAAAACCAAGAATCCGCCAAGGCAATCTATGCGATGATCGAAGCAGAATATCAGCGCAGTAAATCAGCCCTGTTAAAGCTGACTGGGCATAAAACTTTGCTTGAAGACAACCGCTCGTTGGCGCGCTCATTGGCACTGCGCCTACCGTATTTGAATGCATTAAACTGGCTACAGGTACTGCTACTCAAAGAACGCCGTGGCGAGCAGTCGCTGGATCGCAGTGATAATTTTGATGATGCTCGATTATTACAGCTGATTCACTTGACCATCAATGGCGTAGCACAGGGTCTGCGAAATACCGGCTGAGCCATTCATCGGCGAAACTTATGGTTTCACCTTTTTTATTTTATAAACCAAAAAAAGAGTATCCTATGTGCGAAACTTTATTAGATCACTTATCTACCGATTTAAATGCCACTAACAATAATAAACCCACCGCTCCGCAGATCAGTAACGAGCAGCGTACAGCATTGACACTGCTGTGCGATTTAATCAAAATTGACAGCCAAAACGATCATGAAGCCAAAGTCGCTCTGCATTTACAGGAATTTTTGGCGTCTTATGGCATCTCATCAGAGCTGGTTGAGTTTTGTAAAGATCGGTCAAGTTTGGTTGCTGAAATTCATCATGGCAATGGTAAGACGCTTGCCATCTCAGGACATATGGATGTGGTGAGTGCTGGTGATGTTAGTCTTTGGACGCATCCGCCATTTTCGGCACATATCGATGATGATGGTGTGCTGTGGGGCCGGGGTGCATCGGATATGAAATCAGGCCTTGCTGCACTGGTGATGGCGATGGTTCATCTGAATGAGACCAAAAACTTCACTGGCACAATCCGCCTGATGGCGACCGTCGGCGAAGAAGTTGGCGAATACGGCTCTCAGCAGCTGACCAAGCTTGGTTATATGGATGATGTCGATGGCTTACTGATTGCTGAGCCTTGCAATGTCGGCATCATCCATGCCCACAAAGGCTCGCTGAATTATAAAGTCATCGCCAAAGGGGTCGCTGCACACTCATCGATGCCTGAGCTTGGCAATAACGCCATCGAGCAGCTGAACGCCGCCATGATGCAGATCACTGCCGATATTCGCACCAAGGCTGATGCCATCACCAATCCACTACTTGGCAATACCCTGCATAATATCACGCTCATCCAAGGCGGCACGCAGGTAAATTCCATTCCAGATCATGCCGAATTTGAAGCCAATGCCCGCACCATCCCTGAGTATGATAACCAAGCGGTAATCCATGACATCCAAGCCATCATCGATACGCTGAACGCCCAAGACGGCTATGAGCTAAGTCTAATCATCACCGCCGATCAGCCGCCTGTATACGCCGCACCAGATTCACCCTTGATTTGCAGCATCATCGATACCACCCAAGATCTGCCAAGATTGCAAGTGCCTTATCTACTAGATAGCATGGGTCAAGTACTGAACCAAGACTTAAGCACCCTTGCCAAAAGATTCCCCAAGGGACTTGCGCCGATCACAGCATCAGGTACGACCGATGCGGCACAGTTTTTGCGCCATCATAATGATGTGGATTTGGCGGTTTATGGGCCAGGTATCCCGATGCTGAACCATAAAATCGATGAGCGGATCAATATCGGACAGTATTTTGATTTTATCGATGCATATCAAGCAATCATTACCAATTACTTAAATAGCAAATCGTAATCTTGGTCATGCATATTGATCTGATTGATTTTGCCATGCATCGATGCGTGCATGGCTTTTTTTGACCCTGTGGTCAAAGTTTGGATAAGCGCTCACCTTGCAAACTTGCCATCAACGCTGTAATGTATGCTCATACCATACAATGGAGTGTACCATAAAAGCCTTGATGTCATTGATGCTAGCAACAGGATTGCTATTTGGGACGCCTGCTTTGGCAAGTACCAAGCCAACTTATGATCCCATCACTAACGAATCCATCCGTATTTTGCGAGATATAATCCAAATTCCATCAAAAAAACAACCATGAAGCCCAGGTTGCTGAGTATCTGCGTGATGTGCTGAAATCGCACGGCATTCAGGCGACTTTGGTTCCCTATGCGCCTGGTCGCAGCAATCTGATCGCCGAGATCCGTAATGGCAAGGGTAAAACGCTTGCCATCTCAGGACACATGGATGTCGTTGATGCTGGCAACCCTGCCGAGTGGACGCATCCACCGTTTTCGGCGCACATTGATGACGATGGTGTGCTGTGGGGTCGGGGTGCATCGGATATGAAGTCAGGATTGTCGGCACTGGTAATGGCGATGATTCGGCTGAATGAGACCAAAAATTTTACTGGTACGATTCGACTGATCGCCACCGTCGGCGAAGAGATTGGTGAACTTGGTGCAAATCAGCTCACTACCCTTGGCTACATGGATGATGTCGATGGCCTACTGATTGCCGAGCCAAGTAATGTCGGCATCATTCATGCACACAAAGGATCGCTGAATTATAAAGTCATCGCCAAAGGAGTTGCTGCACATTCATCTATGCCTACCGTAGGAAAAAATGCCATCGACGCACTCACGCTAGCGATGACGACCATCAATGGCGAGCTACAACAAAAATTCAATACCGCTGATAACGCCATACTTGGCAAAGGATTTAGCAATGTCACTTTGATTAAAGGTGGCAATCAAATCAATTCCATCCCAGACCATGCGGAATATCAAGCCAATGCTCGCACCGTGCCTGAATTTGATAATCAAGCAGTGATTGCCGAAATTCAACGCATCATTGATCAACTCAACAGCGAACAAAAACTCAATCTCTCCTTAGAAGTCACCGCCGATCTGCCGCCAGTAGAAGCCAAAGCATCATCACCACTGATCGATGCCATCATCGACACAGTCAAGGATCAGCCCTCACTTGGGGTGTCGGCGCAGTTCGATCTGATGCAGTCTGTACTTAAGCAAGATCTGAGTGCTGCCAAGCAGCGATTTGGCAAAACACAAATCTCACCGATGGCCGTCTCAGGCACGACGGATGCGGCGCAGTTTTTGCGACATCGTGATGACATAGACCTAGCCATCTATGGGCCAGGTATTCCAATGCTCAATCATAAGGTTGATGAGCGGGTGCCACTTGAGCAGTATTTGGCATTTATTGATGTCTATGAGCAGGTCATCAGTCGGTACCTGACGCCTAGTACCGCATCCAAATAATCCAAGCCTGGCAACACAAAAGGCAGAAAACGAATTTCTGCCTTTTGTCATTTTGCACTTTTATTATGAGTCATTTAATCTAGCATTATGCCCATTGACCACTTTTCATCTCAAGAATCTTATCAGCACGGGCAGCCAACTGTCTATCATGCGTCACCATCAGTAGTGCCATGCCGATGGATGATTGCAATTCGGTCAATAGCTCAAACACCGCAGTGGCATTTTCATCATCCAAATTGCCTGTCGGCTCATCTGCCAAGACCAATGCAGGTTCAGTGACCAAAGCACGAGCGATCGCCACACGCTGACGCTCACCACCAGACAGCTCACTTGGGCGATGATGCAGGCGATGACCCAGCCCCACACGCTCAAGCAATGCATTGGCACGGCGTTCAGCTTCTTTGATGCTGACATCAGCTCGCATCAGTAGTGGCATGGCGACATTTTCGGTGGCGCTAAATTCAGCGAGTAGATGGTGAAACTGATACACAAAGCCTAGATGCTGATTGCGTAGCTCGCCACGGCGTGTCTCATTGAGCTGATTTAGGCAGACGCCTTTTAGCCAGACTTCGCCTGTGGTTGGTGTATCAAGCCCGCCAAGCAAGTGCAGCAGTGTCGATTTGCCCGAGCCACTACTACCGACGATGGCGATGCGCTCGCCTGCATGGACAGTGAGATCCAGCCCTGCCAGTACGGTGGTTTTGATTTTGCCTTCGTCATAGACTTTGCTGATGTTTTTGGCTTCTAGAATAATACTCATCACGCCCCCTTATTCATAGCGCAAAGTCTGCGCAGGCTCGATACGAGATGCTCGTAGCGCAGGATATACCGTCATCAAAAAGCTCAGTAAGAACGACGCGGTCATGATCATCACCACATCCAGCACTTGCACTTCTGATGGTAAAAAGTCCACAGGATACACACTGCCGTCAAACAAACTAACACCAAACACACTGCTGATACCGACGACGATGTCATTGACAAATACCGCCAAAGTCACCCCAAGTGCCGTTCCCACGACCGTACCAATCACGCCGATGATCATACCTTGTACCATAAATACTTGCATGATAAGCTTGGGCGATGCACCGAAGGTCTTTAAAATAGCAATATCTGATTTTTTGTCAGTGACAAGCATCACAAGGCTTGAGACGATATTAAAGGCAGCGACGACGACGATTAAAAATAGCAATAAGCCAATCATCGCTTTTTCCATCTGGATCGCACCGAACAAGCTGCCATGCGTCTGCGTCCAGTCCGTGCTATGTAGGCGCATCGGATCAATATTGACCGCATTATTTGCCACTTTTGGTGCGGTGAAAATATCATCAAGCTTCATGCGCAAACCCTGCGCCCCTTCAGGCAGCCTAAGCATCACACCAGCATCACGCATCTGCACAAAGCCCATCACATCATCGATCTCTTTATTGATATGGAATACGCCAACCAAGGTAAAACGCTTAAAGCGCGGAATCACCCCTGCTGCCGATGGCGTGGCTTCTGGCAGTACCAAGGTGACTTGATCGCCCAGTTGTAACCCCATCGAATACACCATCGACTCACCAAGCACAATGCCGAACTCACCTGCTTTTAGATTATCAATACTGCCTGCGGTCATGTGCTCATCGACGATCGAGACTTGCTTTTCGTATTCAGGTTCAATGCCCGTCACCATAATGCCAGCCACCTGCCCTTGCGCGGTGAGCATCCCTTGTAGCTGAATAAATGGCGCGATTGCTTGCACATCTTTATTTTCGGTTTTGATACGCTCAGCCAAAGGCTGCCAGTCACTGATGATATCCGATGACATCACTGCCGCCTGCGGAATCATGCCTAGGATGCGCGATTTGATTTCGCGATCAAAGCCATTCATCACCGACAACACCGTGATCAGCACCGCCACACCCAGCGTAAGCCCAATCATCGAGATCAGGGAAATGAAAGAAATAAAACCGTTTTTGCGCTTTGCCTTAGTATATCTAAGCCCAATAAACAGCGCCAAAGGACGAAACATAGATTTTTCCACTTAAGTAAATAATCCGATTAGTTTAGCATTTTTTCACCCAAACACCAACAAAAGCCTCGCCAAAGCCTGATAATTTACCAATTTTTATACCATTGGGAGAATTGACAGCAAATTTTTTACCGCATTTGTCTTGGCGAAAATCACCATATTTAGGCTTGATATTTTTGTGCTTATCCCCATGTAAGGGACAATTGTCACTGAGAATTTATCATGAGCACTCAAACTTTTAAGTTTCACTACTCACCTGAAACCACTCCAGTTAAGATCGATTTGCCTTGTGATGTCAATGCCAGTCACGGCGATCATTGGGCGATTTTGACCGATGATATCGCAGGGGATGTCCCGACTTGGCTGCAGTCGATGCTGGATAAAGCAACCTTGCCACATGGTCTAAGCCGCCAAAACAGCGAAAATAACAGCAAGCTTTTACTTGGCATGAATGACACTTGTCATATCAAACAAATCTTAACCATGTCTGAAGGCAAGCCACAAGCATTCATCAATGCTTTCCCTGCGGTACACAGCCCATACGGTATGACTTGCCAAATCGATCGCATCATCCGCTGTGATTCGACATCGGATGCGATTTTGTGCCTAAGCACCCCAGATGGCGCGACCGTCTATGCTTTCGATCAGCTGTATGCCGCCAATCGCACCGACTATCGCACACCGAAGAAATACTATGTTAATTTCAGTGCGTGGGCGTACCACATCGAGCCGAGTAACCAAGACGAAACCATCTTGGTCGAAGATCAAGAAGCCATCCGCCATCATCGCGCCTTTAATGACATCGTCGCCAAAAACAACGGCAAAATCCCTGATGACATCGATGAGAAAATCCGCGCATGGCAACCTGAAGACAGTGGCGAGCTTGCCCCTGTTGAGATCAATCTTGGGCATATGTGCGCGTATCTGTACGGCGAAACTTTCGGTCAAGAAGATGAAGCCTGGTGTCAAGGTCAGGTCTTAGGCAAATCGCACACGCAGTTTTTTGATAAAGACATCACCTTATTTGATGTGGTGATCCTGCGCGAGCCTGATGCTGATCCATTCGTCGTGCGCATCGCTGCGGTGAGTAATGACACCACCGATGGCATTCAAGTGCATGATTATATCCAAGCCAATATTTGGCTACAATGCGCCATCTATGCGGATAATCAAAAGCAGGTGAAATAAGCCGAGCAAAAAAGCCATCGCGATGATGGCTTTTTTGTTGATAAAAGTTTAAAAATCACCCAAACACCGCTTGGTATTCTGCATCATCAAAGCCAATCACCGCGACTGCCTTACCATCTTTATCGCCGATGATGACTGGGCGTTTTAATAAGCTTTGATTGTCCTTAGCAATCTCATACAGCTTCGCGATGTTCTCATCACTTGGATTGCCGATGGCATCATCGATCAGCGCTTTGGTTGCATCGTCAAATTTACGGTAGGTTGTGCCTTTTTTATTCACCACTTTATCCGCGCCAAACTTGGTAATAAACTCCGCAAAAGTCTTGCCATCGAGTACTGATTTTTTATAATCGAAAAACTCATAAGCCACGCCAAGCTCGCCCAATTTATCAAAGGCTTTTTTCATGGTATTGCAATTTTTGATGCCATAAACCGTGATTGTCATCACATCCCCCAAAGTTTTTTGGTTAAATTTGGCAAATTATAGCAAATTCTTGGCATTTTTCGGTATAATACGATGTTATTTTTCACAATTTAATTTTAATTTGCTATTTTGGATAAAGACATGAAAATTTCTTTAGAAAATTATGATTTTGCCAGCATCGAAAGCCAGTTGCAAGCCCAATGGGATAATGACAAACGCTATCACACCACCAACGAGCCAAGCGATAAACCAACTCGCTATATGCTGTCAATGTTCCCTTATCCAAGTGGCAAACTACATATGGGTCATGTGCGTAACTATGCCATCACCGATGTGCTAAGCCGTTATTATCGCCAAAAAGGCTATGATGTCATGCAGCCGATGGGCTGGGATGCGTTCGGTCTGCCTGCCGAAAACGCCGCCATCGCCAATGCGGTCGCCCCTGCCAAGTGGACCTTCCAAAACATCGATAATATGCGTGAGCAGCTAAAGGCGTTGGGTCTGTCGATTGACTGGTCTCGTGAATTTGCCACCTGTACGCCTGAATATTATCGCTGGGAGCAGTGGCTGTTTTTACAACTCTACAAAAAAGGCTTGGTGTACAAAAAACTTGCCACCGTAAACTGGGATCCTGTGGATAATACCGTCCTTGCCAATGAGCAAGTGGTGGATGGTCGTGGCTGGCGCTCAGGTGCGATTGTCGAAAAACGCGACATCCCGATGTACTATTTTAAGATCACCGACTATGCTGATGAGCTACTTGATGACCTAAAAACCCTAGAAGGTCATTGGCCAAAACAAGTACTATCAATGCAGCACAACTGGATTGGCAAAAGCCGTGGTATGGAGCTGGATTTTGCTTATCATATCGATGGTAATGACGATGTACTGCGTGTATTCACCACTCGCCCTGACACCGTGATGGGCGTCAGCTATCTAGCTGTAGCTGCTGAGCATCCTTTGGCACAATACGCTGCCAAGCAAAACGAAGCGATTGCACAGTTTTGTGCCGAATGCAAACAAGGCTCGGTGGCAGAAGCCGACCTTGCCAAAGCCGAAAAAGTCGGCATGGATACTGGTCTATTTGCCACCCACCCAATCACTGGCGAAAATGTCCCTGTCTGGGTCGCCAACTATGTACTGATGAGCTACGGCTCAGGCGCAGTAATGGGCGTTCCTGCGCATGATGAGCGTGATTTTGAATTTGCCAATAAATACAACCTGCCAATCACCCAAGTCATTGACTTCAAAGACAAACAAGGTCAATACGACAGCCGTGAGTGGCAAGAATGGTACGGCGACAAAGACACAGGCTACTGCATCAACTCAGGCGTACTTGACGGTCTATCATCAGCTGATGCCACCGCCAAAGTCGAAGAAATCGTCAGTGCCAAAAATCTTGGCAAAGCCACCATTCAATATCGCCTGCGTGACTGGGGCGTGAGCCGTCAGCGTTATTGGGGCTGCCCAATTCCGATGGTGAACTGCGAATACTGCGGTACTGTCCCTGTCGATGAAGCAGATTTGCCAGTGGTGCTACCGACCGATGTCATCCCTGACGGTCGTGGTAATCCACTCAAAAATATGCCAGAATTCATCAACTGCACCTGCCCAAAATGCGGTCAGCCTGCCGAGCGTGAGACAGATACTTTTGATACTTTTGTGGAGTCTAGCTGGTATGCACAGCGTTTTGCCAGCCCACATGACGACACACAAATGATTGACCGTGCTGCAGCTGACAAATGGCTGCCTGTGGATCAGTATGTTGGTGGTGTTGAGCACGCTGTCCTACATTTGCTATACGCACGCTTCTTCCACAAGGTGATGCGTGATGAAGGCTTAGTGAGCGGTGATGAGCCATTTGCCAATCTACTTGCCCAAGGTATGGTACTGGCTGGTACTTATTATCGTGAAAATTCCGATGGCTCAAAGTCATACTATTTCCCACATGAGATCGACCTTGTGATGAATGGTACTGAAGTCAGTGGCGCGACGCTCAAAGCTGATGGCGAACCTGTCATCATCGGCAAAATCGAAAAGATGAGTAAATCTAAAAACAACGGTGTCGATCCCCAAGAAATCATTGAGCAATACGGTGCGGACACAGTGCGTCTATACACACTATTCACCGCCCCTGCTGATCAGACACTAGAATGGTCAGATTCAGCACTCAAAGGCCCGCATAACTTTGTCAAAAAAGTATGGCGTACCGTTGGCGAACATATTGATGCCATTAGTGATAAAACCATTGGCGATATCGATAAAGCCAATTTATCAAAAGCTGCCAAAGACCTACGCCGTAAGACACACGAAACCATCGCCAAAATTGATGTCAGCCTAGGTGAGCATTTGGCACTAAATACGCCAGTCTCTAGTCTGATGGAGCTGTGCAATGAGATCGCAAGCTTTGAAGTAGTAAATGATAATGAGCTAGCAGTACGCCACGAAGCCATCCATGCTTTGCTTGCCATGCTGTCACTATACGCACCACACGTCGGTGAGTATCTATTAACCCAACTTGGTGTGGACACTCGTACAGTCACTTATCCAGCTCTGGATGAATCAGCACTGGTGAATGACACCATCACAATGGTTGTACAGGTCAATGGTAAAGTACGCGGCAAAATGGAAGTTGCTGTTGGCACCGATAATGATACGCTAATCCGTGAAGCCAAAGCACTAGAAGGTGTTGCCAAGTTCATCACCGGCGAAATCAAAAAAGAAATCGTCGTGCCAAATAAACTGATCAGCTTCGTCGTAACAGGTAGCTAATGAAAGCCAATAACCTAATCCGTGCAAGCCTACTTGCGGTGAGTGTCTTTTCACTGACCGCTTGTGGCTTTGCACTGCGTGGCGTGGGGACTAACAGCCAACAGCTTGCCCCTGCCTATCATCAAGTCACCATCAGCACTGCCGATGACCCAACGGCATATGCGTTCAAATACAAGCTTGAAACGCGTCTGTCTCAGCTTGGCGTCAATAGCACAAGTGATGCCGCTCAGCAGATTCGCATTGATAATTTGCGCTATCGCCGCTATGAACTGCTTGGGATTTTGACCGAAGTGCGTCTATTATTGATGGCGGATGTCACTTATCAAGTCGATGGCAAGACCCACAGCTATCCGATCCAAGTCGAGCGCAGTTATCAGTACAACCAAGGTACTGTCGCCACCAGCGATCAGCAAGGCGAACAAGCGCAAAACTGGCTGCAAAATAACTTAGCCGAGCGCATCGCCGAGCAGTATTACGCGCTTGCCACACAGTCAGGCAGCAAGGGTACACCCTAGTGCAGCAACGCTTTTTGGCGATTTTACAGTCACTTGCCAAGACCCCTGCTGTCAGTGGCTTGTGGCTTGCGCATTCTGATGAACCATTGACCTTGCAGTGGCTCATTGATGCCTGCCGTCCCAGTTGGCGCGCGCATCATCAAGTCATCAAGCGTATTGAGCTTGGCAGCCCTAAGCAGTGGCAAGAAGTCATCAATGAACTTGGCAGTCTGTCACTGTTTGATGATGCCAGTGCCATCATCGTGACAGGTAAGCATAAACCGGATGCTGCTGCCCTTGCCGAGCTTGAGCAATTCGCCCAAGACATCAAAGATGGTCAAAGTCGGAACCATTTGATTTGGCTTTTACCCAAGCAAGACAAAAAAGCGCAAGCCACCAAAGCTGTAAAGCTGTTTGAGACGCATGGCACGCTGATCGATGCCAATGTCTATAACGAAAATCAGCGGCAAGAAATCCTAGCCTTTAAAGCACAGGAACTCTCACTCAGTCTTGACCGTGGTGCATGGCAAGTGCTGATGAGCCATACCGAGCATGATTTATTGAATGCTTATCAGACCTTGTGGCGATTGTCATTTAACCACACCACGCCCAATCAAAGCACGCCGACCGCCATTGATGCTGACACCTTGATGACGCTACTGACCGATGGTGGCAGCTTTAGTGTGTTTGATTTATCCGATGCACTGATTCAGCAAAACGCCACGCAATCTTTAAAAATCCTACACCACCTTAAGCAGACCGACACCGCACCAAGCATCATCCTATGGGCAATTAATAAAGATGTGCAAGCCGTCGCAGGACTGCAAGCAGGCAAAAATCCACAAAGCCTTGGCATTTGGCGCAATAAAGAACACAGCTATCACACACTGTCGCACCATTTATCACCGATGATGATTAATCAGCTGCTGAGCGAGATTTATGCCATTGATAAAAGCATCAAAGGTCTTAGCGATGATAATACTTGGCGGCAATTTGAACGGGTTGTGATGATGATTTGCGGTGTGGGTTTGTTAGGGTGATTGGCAATTCATAAAGCACAATCGGCAGCGCAGGGTGCGTTCCATGCACCATTAAAATACCCTATGCATCAATTTCGCAAAATTTTTGCAAATTTTATCATAAAAATCAAATATCTATGATAAATTGGCGCGCGGGACACACCCCAAATTTTTTTTAATTTTTTAACACCCTACTTATAAAAATTTATAAATTAAACCACCACCCCAACCCTAAATTTACAAAAATACAACATTTCACTACATAAGTTACATTCGTTCAAATTTTTCTCTAAATAAAAATTGTTATCATTCACACGGATTAATTTTAACAATACGACGATAAAACGGTCATTTTATCATCAAAATAAGATGTGCAAATAAGCACAAGCTTGAAATACGCCAAACTTATCTTTTGATTGATCAGACCATGCATTGACCCAAGTAATTTTATGACTTCTAGCAAACCTGTTCGCAAACCGATCAAGCTCACCCCGTATATCAAATGGATCGTCTTAGCCATTATCCTTGCGATATTGGCTTTTTTTGGTTATAAAAAGCTAAACCCTGACCCTATCGCCCCTGAATATCTCACCACTACCGTCAAAAAAGGCGACATTGAAAACACCGTATTGGCATCAGGCAAAATCAAAGCCATCGAAACGGTTGATGTTGGCGCGCAGGTCTCTGGTGAAATCGTGCGTCTGTATGTCGATGTCGGCGATCATGTCAAAAAAGGCGATGTCATCGCACAGATCAGCCAAGTCGAGCAAAAAAATGTCGTCTCCAATGCCGAAGCCAGCCTTGCTCAAGCACAGTCTAAACTCAATCAAGCACGCGGTGATCTTGCCAGTCGCGAAGGTGATGTCGTCAGTGCCAAAGCCACGATTGCCACGCGGCAAGCTGAGCTAAAAAAAGCCGAACAAAGCTTTAACCGCTTAGCAGGATTGATCGACATCGATGCCATCAGCCGCGAAGAATACGACGATGCGCGCACGACATTGGACATTGCCAAAGCCAATCTTGCTGCCGCACAAGCCAGCTATAATAACGCGCTCACCGAAGTGAGCAACGCACGCCTTGCCATCGACAGCCAACAAGCCGCCATCACCAAAGCGCGCAATGATGTCGTCACCGCCCAAGAAGATTTGCGCTATACCACCATCACCGCACCAATGGACGGCACAATCGTCTCAGTCAGCCAAAAACAAGGCACCACCGTCAATGCCAATCAATCAGCGCCGACCATCGTCACCCTAGCCGACCTAAGCCGCGTGCGTATCAATGCGCAGATCTCAGAAGCGGATGTCGTGAACATCACGCCAAATATGCCAGCGCGCTTTAATATCATTGGCAATCCTGACATTCAATACGATGCCATGCTACGCGGTATCGAGCCTGCACCTGAGACCATCAGCAGCACGAGCAGTACTGACAGCGCGGTGTATTATATCGGCTATCTGGATGTGGATAATCATGAAGGTAAATTTCGCGTCGATATGACCGCGCAAGTCAATATCATCATCAATGCTGCGCGCGATGTACTGATCGTACCATCATCAGCACTGATCGAACAAGACGGCAAAACCATGGTGCGTATCCTAGGCGAAGATGGCTTTGCCAAACCTGTAGAAGTCAGTGTCGGCATCAATAACCGCGTCAATGCTGAAATCACATCAGGGCTAAAAGATGGCGACACCATCATCATCGGCGAACAAAGCAGCGATAATGGCAGCGGCAATAACAGTGACAATAATCGCCGCGGCAATGCACCGCGCTTGATGTAGGTGATGGCATGACGGATATTTCCAATAAACAGCCATCAGAACCAATGCTTGCAAATCAATCGCCACCAGATAAAGTACCATTGATCGAAGTGCGTGATTTGGTGCGTGATTTTCCTGCAGGCGATAGCAGCATTCGCATTTTGCACGGGATTAACCTGACACTATACCAAGGCGAGATGGTCGCCATCATCGGTCAGTCAGGCTCGGGCAAATCAACCCTGATGAATATCTTAGGCTGCCTTGATAAAGCAAGTGGTGGACAGTATCGCATCTTTGGGCGCGCGGTCGATGAGATGGACACCGAAGAGCTGGCACGCCTGCGCCGCGAACATTTTGGGTTTATTTTTCAGCGCTATCATCTGCTTGGTGACATCGATGCTTTGGATAATGTCACGGTGCCTGCTGTCTATGCAGGGATGGATACCGTTAAGCGTAAAGAGCGTGCCGCGCAATTGCTTGGCGAATTGGGACTGGGCGAAAAACTACACAACCGCCCCAATCAACTCTCAGGCGGTCAGCAGCAGCGTGTTTCTATCGCGCGTGCTTTGATGAATGGCGGTGACATCATCCTTGCTGATGAGCCGACAGGTGCGCTTGATAGTCACTCAGGCATCGAAGTGATGAAAATCTTGCACAAGCTCAAAGATCGCGGACACACCATCATCATGGTTACTCACGATCCGAAGCTTGCCAGTGAAGCTGAGCGCGTGATCGAATTAAAAGACGGTCAAGTGATCAATGATTATTATACCGATCACGCCAAAGTACGCACGCCAAGTACGCACGATGATCATAGCCGTGAAAAATCGGTGAGTAAAAACGCCCTATTGGGATTTTTTGACCGCTTAACCGAAGCCTTTAAGATGTCGATCTACGCGATGAAAGCGCACAAAATGCGCACCTTACTCACCATGCTTGGCATCATCATCGGTATCGCATCGGTGGTATCGGTGGTCGGTCTAGGACAAGGCTCACAACAAAAAATCCTAGCCGACATCAATCAGCTGGGCACAAACACCATCACCGTCATCGACGGCTATCCCTTTGGCGATCCGCGCCGCCGCTATGGACATGACAATCTCACCACCGCCGATGCCGATGCCGTCGCCGCACAGCCATATGCCAAAAGCGTCAGCCCCCAAGTAGATAGCAATGTCACCGCACGCTACAAGAACATCGAAGCCACCGCCAGCGTCAGTGGCGTGGGCAAAGATTATCTGACTGTCACTGGTGAAAAACTGGTGATGGGGCAAGGTTTTAGTAGTCAAAATATCAATGATCTCACCCAAGACATCATCCTTGATAATAACGCTTATCAAACCTTTTTTAATGGTCAAGGCAATCCGATTGGCGAAATCATCTTGGTTGGCAATGTACCAGGGCAAGTGGTTGGCGTTTTATCAAGCAAAAACACGAGCTTTGGACGCGTCAATAACACGCCACAGCTGTATATGCCCTACAACACCGTCATGCACCGTATGCTTGGCAAGAGTTTTATTGATCGCTTCGTGGTGCTGATCGATGAAAGTACGCCATCAAAAGTCGCCGAAACCGCCATCAGTGATCTGATCAAAGCACGGCACGGCACCGATGATTTTAATATCATGAATACCGATTCCATCCGTCAGACGGTCGAATCCACCACAGGCACGATGACCTTGCTGGTATCGTCCATTGCCATCATCTCGCTGATCGTCGGCGGCATCGGCGTGATGAATATCATGCTTGTATCTGTCACCGAACGCACCAGCGAAATCGGTGTGCGCATGGCGGTCGGCGCGCGCCAAAGCGACATCATGCAGCAGTTTTTGATCGAAGCGATTTTGGTGTGCTTACTTGGTGGTATCTTGGGCGTTGCGCTTGCTTTTGGTATTGGTGAGCTGATTAATAAATTTGCTGGCGGGAATTTTAGCGTCGTATATTCGACCTTATCCATCGTCGCAGCTTTTATCTGCTCAACACTGATTGGCGTGGTCTTTGGCTTCTTACCTGCGCGCAGTGCATCACAGCTAAATCCTGTGGATGCGTTAAGCCACAACTAACCCAAACAGCCGATGATGCACACAGCTATCATCGGTTTTTTATTGCAATCTTAAATATCGCTTTATACAATACAAGTATCATTCAAATCATCATTACAAACCAAAACCCATGCCGAATCCTTGGATCATCACCGCTCGCCCAAAGACTTTGCCCGTCGCTGCTTCCAGTATCATCACGGGCAGTGCGCTGGCATTTTGGCAAGACGCATTTGAGCCAACCATTGCATTATTATGCTTAGTCACGACGCTCCTTTTGCAGATTTTATCAAACTTTGCCAATGATTATGGCGATCACCAAAAAGGCAGTGACACCGCCGAGCGCATCGGACCTGTGCGCTCCATTCAGACAGGCAGCATTGACAGTCATGCCTTGCGCCGAGCACTGATGGTGGTGATTGCGCTGTGTGTCATCTCTGGCAGTACTTTACTGTTGGTGGCGGTACAAAGTATGGTGGATTTGTTGATATTTTTAACCCTAGGCTTGTGTGCCATCATTGCAGCGATCGCCTATACTATGGGCGCACGACCCTATGGCTATCGCGGACTTGGCGATGTGTCGGTGCTGATATTTTTTGGTATATTGGGCGTTGGTGGCAGTTTTTATTTACAGACACATATCATCACACCGCTGATTTTTCTGCCTGCCATTGCCACAGGATTGCTGGCTGCTGCTGTGTTAAATATCAATAACTTACGCGATATTGAGCAAGACTATCAAGCAGGCAAACTCACCCTTGCTGTCAAGCTTGGCGCGCATAATGCACGCCATTATCACGCACTGCTACTCATTTTGTCGCTCTGCCTAGATGCTACCTTTGTATTGATAACAGACGGCTCGCTGTGGCGATGGCTATTTATGCTTAGTATTCTGCTACTTTATTGCCATCTGCGTGCTGTGTATCACTGCCAAAGCCCGCTTGAATTGCGCCCACTACTTGCACAAATGGCGATTTTGACGCTTATTTTTAATGGCTTGTTCAGCTTGGGTTTGATCTTGGATAAAATTTTTGGCTAAAATCTGACTACCAAAACCCTTGCTGCATAAGGCTTTGGCAGATCATTTTGATAAAATCGCAAATTTTTTGAATTTTTTGCAAAATAATGCTTGCAATCATAAAAATTATGCGTATAATATGCACCACATTAGCGATACGGAGTACCGTATCCGACTAGATAAATGGGTCGTTAGCTCAGTTGGTAGAGCAGTTGACTTTTAATCAATTGGTCGCAGGTTCGAATCCTGCACGACCCACCATTTATCCTAGTATCGCTAACGGGTCGTTAGCTCAGTTGGTAGAGCAGTTGACTTTTAATCAATTGGTCGCAGGTTCGAATCCTGCACGACCCACCATCATTCCCCAATAGCTCAGTCGGTAGAGCATCGGACTGTTAATCCGTGTGTCCCTGGTTCGAGCCCAGGTTGGGGAGCCATATTTGAGAAGCCCTTGGTAATTTACCCAGGGCTTTTTCTTATGTGAGATTTACAAGATAGCGATTAATTATGATCACAAGTATGCAGATTGTACATGCATAGTCAAACAAATTTAAAAATAAAGCAAGGAAAACGAGCGAAGTTGCACAAGTAGCACTACGAGTGAGTTTGACGCAGTATTATTTTAAAGTTGGCAGACTATCAGTTTGACAAGTGTCTTCATCATGTTATAATCATCAACAATCAATTCCAAGACATTATCAAGGGACGACCCATGCTACCCCCACATATCAAAAATCGCTATTCTGATCATCCGCAGGTCATCATGCGCCCTGTGCATCTGCGCCTGTCTGAAGAGATCATCAAGCATCTAGAAGAGACCGCCAGCGTGCATGGTTTTAATCGCATTCAAGGCTTGATTCGTCTGTATATCCGCCAAGGACTTGACCGCGATAACAGCAACTACAGCCTTGCCAATGATGTGCTATTCATCGAAAAACTGCGCAAAAAAGGCGTCAGCCAAAAAATCATCGATGAAGCACTGAACGATGTCAATGGCAAATGCGATTTGGAAAAGTGATTGAAAAGCAATTTAGAATATTGATTAATATTCCACCAAATTTAGCCCATAAAAAATCCGCGTATTATAAATAAGCGGATTTTTTATGATTAGGCTTTTTACAAAACTTACTTCAGCTCAGCGCTCGGCTCGCCAAAGCTGAGTTTTACACCTTCACCCAGCCCTTTGCCAATTTGTACCCCGAAGCGATCAAAAAACTTATTCATCGGATCGATGTAGGTATAATCAACCGTGTCAAGCTCAAGCTGTTTTTTCAATTGGCTAATGCCGCCAGTTTTATCAGCCAGTCCCAATTTCACCGCTTCATTACCATTCCAAAATAACCCTGTAAATAGCTGATTTTGTTCAGGATTTTTAAGTTTATTACCACGACCTTGTTTAACAGCATTGATGAAGTTTTGGTGCGTGTCGTCCAGCAGTTTTTGGACATGGGCTTGTTCTGTCGCAGTCATCTCGCGGCTCATACTCAAGATATCCTTGTACTCGCCTGCAGTCATGGTGCGATCTTGTACGCCCACTTTACGCATCAGCTCTTCGACATTGTAGCCTGACATGATCACGCCGATTGAGCCGACCAAGCTTGATGGATTAACCCAAATCTCATCGGCAGCCGACGCGATATAATATGCACCCGACGCGCCGACATCGCCGATAATGGCATAGAGTTTTTTGTCTGGATTTTCTTTGCGCAGATCCATCACCATTTGCCAAATCTCATCTGACTGCACTGGTGAACCACCTGGTGAATTGATGTTCAGCACCACGGCTTTGGCTTGGCTATTGTCAAACGCATCTTGCAAGGCGTCATTGATATTCGCTGCATTGGTGTCGCTATCACTGCTGATCGCACCTGTGACATCAATCATGGCAATGTGTGGCTCGCCAACGCCCACACGCTCAAGCGATGTCGATGATGCGCTGCAACCATAGCCAAGCGCAATGATGATAAACAGCAAATACACAAAGGTCAATAGTTTAAAGAAAATACCCCAACGGCGGCTGGATTTTTGCTCTTCGATACTGGCAAGCAAGGTCTTTTCAAGCAGTCGCCATTCTTGCCCTGTGCTTGGCGGTGTCAGCTCGCTTTTTGGCAGATTGTCAGATTTATTTGGATTTGGTGGCCATGCCATAATGTTTATCCCAATGAAAATTCATGCTACATTCTACCGCAAAATACACTCAAACGGTAGAAAAAGATACGCTGAAAAATCCATACAACATCAATTACGGCGATAACTGCATCTGCTGTGCTTGCTTGTCTTGCAAAGCATCAGGCATGGTCTCGGTCGCATTCAGTAGTAATCGTGGGCGAGTGCTTTTTGTCAAATCCAAATTAAGATCTGTTACGCACATCATCTGCCACAGCTGCCAAAGTATCGGTGCTTGACTGGTCGCGGTGATCAGCTGCACCCCTTGCTCATACTGCATCGGCGTATTATCAGGCGCATCATCGTAACGATCAAGCTCATCGACGGCAATCATACCATCTTGAGCACGAGTATCGGTCAGCTCAAACGGTAGCTTACTGTCAATCTCAAGCTCACAATGCCACACACGCTGATCGTCAATCTGCCGCCACCCTGTCAGGGTGCGGATCGCAAGATGATCACTTTGCCAGTTCAGCCCTGCAACGCAAGTGTCGTGATGTAGATGCGGCAGTGGCTCGTGCTGCCCTGCTTGCCAATACCGCCCCACTGCCACGCGCTCATTGATGGCGGCGACAGCAGGGACGAACAATGCACTTGGACTTTGGACGATGATACCATCAAGCCCACCTTGTGCCACACCTTGAGCAAATAGCTGATCAATCAGTCGCTGTATCTGCATATCACTAAGCTTATTCGCCTCTTGGTCAGATAAAATCAGCCATCGTGAAAGCTTGCCATCAGCATACGATTGCAGCAGCCATTGCGTGGTTTTTGGTGCGCCATCAAGGATGATGAGTTCTGTTTTTGGCGTAATGCGTCCGATACTCACCAAAATCAACGCCGTCATGATAATCACAAGCAGCGATCGCGGCACTACATTGGGCAGCAGCCAAATTACAACCGCCATCACACACAGCGCAAAGCCCGCCATGCCAAACGGTGCATACAGCCACGCACTGACACCACCCCACTGATCCACCAAAGCTACTTCAAGCAGCTGATGCAAAAACCACAAAATCTGCGATGACACCGCCCATAACAGATCTGCTGCCCAAGGCATGATGGCAAATAACACCCCTGCAAGCAAATTAATCGGCACAATCACCATGCCAAATAAGCCGATAGCAAATAAATTCACCACCAAGCCCCATAGCGACACCTTGCCAAACAGCAGCAAGCTGATCGGCAGCATACTGATAAATAGCCATGCTTGCAGCTTTGCCAATTGCACAAATCTCCGCCACCATGACTGCGTGCGCAAGCTGCCGCCATCACTCTGTGTCTCATCAAGCCCATAACGCGCAAGGATAATAACTGCCACGAACGACAGCCAAAACCCTGCTTGCCACAATACAAAAGGATCTAGCCAAATCATCACCAGCGCCGTAATCGCCACCGCTGACACCACCCCAATCGGCAATGCCAAATAGCGCACCAGCCATACGACGACAAGCATATACACCGTACGCACCGCAGGCACTTCAAAGCCTGTAAAAACAGCATAAATCAACCCTACTGCGACCATCACCGCCATCTTGATCTGCCATCTGGGCACGCGCTGATAGATGCGCAGTGCAGCACGATCAAGCACGCCAACCACCATCGCCGACAGTAGTACCGCTAAGAACAGCACATGCGTACCCGAAATAGCAAGCAGGTGCGAAATCCCTGCCAGTTGATACAGCTGCTTGGTCGGATTATCAATCAGCGCACGATCGCCAGTAAGCAGGCTTAAAGTCACGGCGCGCGCCTGCGCTTGATCCGTGCTGTATGCTTGCCAATCTTGATAAAAATGCGCACGCAATCGCGCTCGATATTGCTCAAGCGCAAGACGAAACTTGACAAAGATACCGTTTGGTAAATCCTGAACAGGCTCACCCACCGCCAAAATCTGCGCATTGGCATGGACATGGCGTGTCGTTAGCCACTCTGCAACATCAAAGCCATTGGCGCTGCTTTTGGTATCGATCGGCGTGATCAGCAAAGCCATCGGCACACGATCACCGACAGTTATTTTGCCTAAAGCGGATAAATCACTTTTGGCAAATGCTGGATTGGCATGTAGCATGACAGTCATGTCATTTAGTGCATCGACATCATCACTGTGCGTATCGGTATCCGTGTGCAGATTGACATCATCACCACCAAATGGATTATGCACCGTCAGCAATCGCCCGCTACTGGTGGCATCGTCCAGCTTAACATCATCAATGCGCGCCACTTGGCGAAAACTACGCTCAAGCACTGGATCGTACACGCCATCACTCAGCTGCTCGATATGCACTGTGGCAGTGATGATATGGCGCGATTGGGGCAGCTTGGCTTGATAAGCATCAAATGCAACCATCGTCCGAAAAGCAAACAGCACAATGATGGCGATCATCAGCCCAGTTTTAGCAAGCTTTAATAAATGCTTCTGCCCGATTTTTAGATAAAAAGATTTGGATAAATCTGATGAGTAATAAGAAGGGTTGAAATTTGAAAGTTTAACAAAAATAAATAGCAGCAATAATAAAATTAGCGTAAGCCCCAAAGTGCCACTGCCTGTGCCAAGCTGCGATACCAAATCAGCATCGAGCATAAAGCCATCCATCACGCCAAGCACCGTCAAGGATACCAGCGTAATCAGTACAAACAGCCAGACACTCATGCCAATTTATCCCGCACTCACGCTATCATTAGCCATGCTGCGCTTGATGTGCCAAAATCATCGTCAATAGCGGCAAATCATCAGGATAAGTCAGCTTGATATTCATCTTTGATGCTGGGATAATTTTCACCATTTTACCAAGAGATTCATAAGCACTGGCTTCATCAGTAATGACAAGCTTGTGCGTCGCTACATGATCAAGTACCGTGATCAGCCCACCTAAGTGAAACACCTGCGGCGTCAGTGCTTGCCACAGCCCATCACGACTAACGGTTTCAAGGATTTTGCCATCATGTGCGCGCTTTAGCGTATCGACCACAGGACTTGCCAAGATCAACGCATCGGCTGCATCCTGCCCTTGATCAATCTGCTCAATCGCATCAATCAATCGCGATAAATCAGCCATCGGTAAGCACGGACGCGCCGCATCATGAATCAGCACCCATGCATTATCAGCCACGCCACGCGCCTTTAGAGACATTAGCCCTGCCTGCACCGACTGCCAACGCTCATCACCGCCTAGCGTGCGATAAATCGGCTTATTACAGCGATCAGTGATTTGCCGCACCGCCTGATCTGCATACACATCATCTGCCGCCAGTACAAAGGTTAAATCACTAATGCGCGGTTCATTGACTGCAAGCGCACTATGCACCAACACAGGTAGATCATTGATCTGTAGGTACTGCTTTGGGCGATCAGCACCAAAGCGCGCGCCCTTGCCAGCGGCGACCATCAAGGCATGGATAGTTGGGGTGTTCATGGTGAATTACTCATAATAAAAATCGCCAAACGAAAGTTGACGATTTTTGGGGAAATTTGGTCGGTGTAAAAGCTTATCAAAGCTCACACCATCCACGCATTAAGGGGCGACAGCTTCAGGCACAGCATCGACCGCTTCCACCTGATCTTCAGCACTCGGTGCTACCTGCCGACTGTAGGTAATCGGCGCATTCGACAGCTGCATGAACACTTCACCTTGCTTGATCAAACCAAGCTCAAGGCGCGCATGCTCTTCAATTGCCGACAGCCCTGATTTCAGATCTTGTACATCAGCCACTAGGATACTGTTTGTGTACATCTGCTCTTCGATCAGTCGCTGACGATCCTTAAGATCAAGCTCAAGCTTTTGCAAATTGACATGACCATATTCGCCATACCAATATTGATACTGTAGCATCGCAAGCACCACAGACGCAAAGACAATAGCGATTAGATAGCCGATGTTATTGCCAATGCGTCGCTTAGGTGCATAAGTCAAACTCTGTGTACTCTTTGCCATCTCTTAGCCGCGCAGACCGATAAACTCTTCGCGACCGCGGTAAGCAGCGCTCACTTGCTCTTCGATACGAAGCAGTTGGTTGTACTTGGCGACACGGTCAGAACGGCATAGCGAGCCTGTCTTGATTTGACCTGCTGCTGTACCCACTGCCAAATCAGCGATAGTTGAGTCTTCAGTTTCACCTGAGCGATGGCTGATGACGGTCGCATAGCCGTTTTGCTTAGCCAGATAAATCGCATCTAGGGTTTCTGATAGCGTACCGATTTGGTTGAATTTGATCAAAATCGCGTTGGCGATGTTTTTATCTATACCTTCTTGTAGGATTTTTGGATTGGTAACAAATAGGTCATCACCAACCAACTGAACTTTTTTGCCCAGTTGCTGAGTCAAATATGCCCAACCTTCCCAGTCGCTTTCATCCAAGCCGTCTTCAATTGAGATGATTGGGTATTGGTTGCACAGACCAGTCAAATAGTCGCTAAAACCTTGGCTGTCAAAGGCTTTGTTGCCTTCGCCTGCTAGGATATATTGACCATTTTTATAAAACTCAGACGATGCACAGTCTAGTGCTAGGAAGATATCTTGACCTGCTTTATAGCCCGCTTTATCAATCGCTTGCATGATCACAGTGATCGCTTCTTCGTTTGAGCGCAAGTTTGGTGCAAAACCACCTTCATCACCAACCGCAGTGTTCAGACCTTGTGCTTTTAGCACTGATTTTAGGCTGTGGAAAATCTCAGTACCTGCGCGCAATGCTTCAGAGAATGAACTAAAACCAACCGGCTCAATCATAAACTCTTGGATATCAACAGTATTATCCGCGTGCGCACCGCCATTTAGGATGTTCATCATCGGTACTGGCATGGTCAATGCAGTCTGACCACGCAGATTGGCGATGTATTGATGTAGCGGCAAGTTTTGAGCCAGTGCAGCAGCTTTTGCCGCAGCCAACGACACAGCAAGCATGGCATTCGCACCCATATTGCCTTTATTCTCAGTGCCATCAAGCTCGATTAGGATATTATCAATACCTTGTTGATCTGTGACATCTTTATCTAATAGCGCACTGCGGATTTGGCTATTGGCATTGGCGACAGCTTTTTTGACACCCTTGCCTAGATAACGGCTTTCGCCATCGCGCAGCTCTAGGGCTTCACGCGAACCTGTTGATGCACCACTTGGCGCAGCGGCACGACCACAGATGCCATTGGCAAGAATCACATCCGCTTCGATGGTTGGGTTACCACGAGAATCTAGGATTTCGCGCGCGCGAATGTCTTTGATTTCAATTTGGTTTTTGGTCTCTTCAGCGTACATAGTCACTCCTTTAATCAGTTATCAATCGCCAGTTGGCATAAAAATTAGTACAATTAAATATTTGCTTATTTGGTGTCAAGCACCGCAAAGCCCTTGACCAAGTCATCAAGCTGCTTGATCTGTGTCAAGAATGGCTCAAGTTGGCTTAGTCGCAGCGCACTTGGACCGTCGCACTTGGCAAGATCAGGATCTGGATGCGCTTCTAAGAACAGCCCTGCTAATCCTGTTGCCATACCTGCACGCGCCAAAGTGGTGATTTGGCTTCGACGACCGCCTGCACTGTCCGCGCGACCGCCCGGCTCTTGTAGTGCGTGCGTGACATCAAAGAATACAGGCACATTCATCGCTTTCATGGTGTCAAAGCCAAGCATATCAACGATCAGGTTGTTATAACCGAACGCAGAACCACGCTCACATAGAATGATTTGATCATTGCCTGCTTCTAGGCATTTATTGATGATATGACGCATCTCATGTGGTGCTAGAAACTGTGCTTTTTTGACATTGATCACCTTACCTGTGCGCGCAATAGCACTGACCAGATCAGTTTGGCGCGACAAGAACGCAGGCAGTTGCAGCACATCAGCGACTTTCGCCACTGGTGCAGCTTGGTATGGCTCGTGCACATCAGTGATGATTGGCACATTATAAGCTTCTTTGATGTCATTAAGCCATGTCAAACCCGTCTCTAGACTTGGACCACGGAATGAATGCAGGCTTGAGCGGTTGGCTTTATCAAAGCTTGCCTTAAAGACATAGCCAATGCCTAGTCGTGTACAAATGTCGATGTACTGCTCAGCGATTTCGAATGCCAATTCACGGCTTTCTAGCACATTCATGCCGCCAAACAGAACAAATGGTTTGTCGTTGGCGATCTCGATGCCGCTGACAGTGACCGTAGATTGAGCAACGGTAAGTGGCTGTGTCATAATGATTACCTTTATTTGCTACCTTAGTAGATGGATTATAGCATTAAATTGGCTCAAAAGGATAAAAGCACACCAAAACTTGTTTGGTGCGCTTATGTATTTAGGCAGATTTCACATCAATTGCCGCTTTGATGAAGCTATTAAACAATGGATGACCGCCGCGCGGTGAGCTTGTGAACTCTGGATGATACTGTACCGCCACGAACCATGGGTGGCTGTCAATCTCGACCGCTTCAACCAAATGCTGCTTGGCTGAGTAGCCTGAAATTTTCATACCTGCCGCTTCTAGTGGCTCGATATAGCGATTGTTCATCTCATAGCGATGGCGATGGCGTTCGGTGATGTTGATCGCGCCATAGATTTTGGCAAGTTTTGAACCTGCGACCAATTCCGCTTCCTGCGCGCCCAGACGCATCGTGCCACCAAGATCAGAATCATCTGAGCGGATTTGTAGCTCGCCTTTTTCATCGAACCATTCGGTGATCAAACCGATGATCGGATTGGCAGTTTTGCGATCAAATTCGGTTGAGTTAGCTTCTAAACCCAAGACATTACGCGCGTATTCAATCACCGCAAGCTGCATACCTAGGCAGATGCCCAAAAATGGCTTACCGTTTTTACGAGCGTATTCGATGGCTTTCATCTTGCCCAAAGTACCACGCTCACCAAAGCCACCTGGTACCAAGATTGCATCCGCTTTTTCGATCTCAGCCATGGCTGATGTGTCAGTCTCTAGCGTTTCAGCACTGACATAATGAATGCGTACTTTGGTCTTATTATGAATGCCTGCGTGCAGCAAGGCTTCATTGACTGATTTATAAGCATCAGGCAGTTCGACATATTTACCCACCATCGCAACGACGATTTCGCCTTGCGAGTTGAACAAATCACTCACCACTTGATCCCAATCAGACAAATCTGCTTCAGGAGCTGTGATACCAAAACGCTCACAGATCAAATCATCCAAATCTTGCTCATAGAAACGGCGTGGGATTTGGTAAATTGATTTGGCATCTTCGCACAAGATCACGCCACGCGTCTCAACATTGGTAAATAGTGCGATTTTTTGGCGATTGTCTTCTGAGATTGGCTGTTCAGAACGGCAAATCAGCACATCAGGCTGAAGACCAATAGAACGCAACTCTTTGACAGAATGCTGTGTTGGCTTAGTCTTAGACTCGCCTGCTGACGCGATGTACGGTACAAGCGTTAGGTGCATTAATAGTGAATTATTGCGACCCAATTCCACTTGCATTTGGCGCACGGCTTCCATGAATGGCAAGCTTTCGATATCGCCCACTGTGCCACCGATCTCAATGATGGCGATGTCATAGCCTTCACCACTGGCACGGATTTTGTGCTTGATTTCATCGGTGATATGCGGAATGACTTGCACTGTACCGCCCAAATAATCGCCGCGGCGTTCTTTGGCAAGGACGGTTTGATAAATGCGACCGCTGGTGAAGTTATTTGCCTTAGTCATTTTTGAGCGGCGTAAGAAGCGCTCATAATAACCTAGGTCAAGGTCGGTCTCAGCGCCGTCTTCGGTGACAAAGACTTCACCGTGCTGGAACGGGCTCATTGTGCCTGGGTCAACATTAATATAAGGATCCATTTTGGTCATGGTGACTTTCAGGCCACGCGCTTCCAAAACAGCAGCTAATGAAGCAGCAGCAATGCCTTTGCCAAGTGATGACACGACACCGCCGGTAACAAAGATAAATTTAGTCGTCATAGTAATGCATCGGTTACTGGTAAATGTGAATTTTACTAAAATTTACGCAAAAAATATAGAGGGTGAATCATTTTTTTGTAAATAAAAAAGAGCTGCAGTTATCGCAGCTCTTTTTTGGCAGTACAGCATTGATTGCATCAATTACTGTGCTTGGTCTTGTGACAATGAACGCACATAAGCAGCCAATAGCATCACACGCTCGTTACCAAGCTTGCTGTGCCATTCTGGCATCACACCACGACGACCGTAACGGATCGAAGTTTGGATGGTATCGCGATCACCGCCAAATAGCCAAGTGTCATCAGTTAGGTTCGGTGAACCAACAGCGATTTGACCTTTAGCATCTGGGCCGTGACAGACTGCACAAGTCGTTTCAAAGATAGCTTTACCTTGAGTGACTTTAGCAGCGTCTAGCTCATAGCCATTTTGGTTACCAGAAATGCTCAGTACATACTCAGCAACCGCTTTTACACCTGCTTCACCGATGACTTTTTGCTGATTTGGCATACCAGCAGTTTCTGCCAAGTTACGACCGTTGTGGATGGTCAATAGGATTTGATCCGTATTACCACCATGCAGCCAATCGTTGTCGGTTAGGTTTGGATAACCTGCCGCGCCTTCAGCATTCGAGCCGTGGCACAGTGCGCAGTTTTGTAGGAATAGACGGTTGCCGATTTTTTGAGCTTCTGGATCGGCAGCCAGCTTCTCTACATACGGTGCAAGCAATGTGATTTGGTCATTGATTTGCTTTTGTAGATCTGCATTTTCTTCACCTGGTTTTTGCTGAGCTTGCAGATCATTCAATTTTGCCAAAATCGCAGTGGCTTCTGATGCGCCTGCATTGGCTAGGATGTTTTGTTCAAAGTTTTCGATGAAGACTTTGTTGTTTGCTTGTAGCTGGCTGTTTAGCTCATTGGCAGAAGTCCAGTAAACTGGCTGACCATCCACTTCAACAGTGGTCACGCCTTTCCAAGCATTTGGCATGATCGCTGGGAATAGTACGAAATAGCCCAAGCCCCAGATCAAAGTACCAAAGAAAATTACCAACCACCATTTTGGCAGTGGCTTATCATATTCACGAATACCATCATATTCATGACCTGTTGTGCCGTCTTCTTCAAGTGCTGGTTTAGATTTTAGCGTCCAGACCAAAACACCGAAGATAAATAGCCAACAGCCTAGCGATAGGATGGTAATCCAAGAACCCCAAAAAAAGCTCATTGTGTATCCTTAGTGCGTTGTTGTGATGATGAACTTTCAAGATCATCTAACGCAAGTTGTGCATCTTCTTCAAAGCGTTTTTTATTTTTTGGTGAATATGCCCACCACGCGATGCCGATGAATGCAATGAATGCACTCACCGTCGCAATACTATGCAAAACGCCCAAATCCATTAGCGCTGACCTTTCATGGCGATACCTAGCTGCTGTAGGTATGCTACCACCGCGTCAAGCTCTGTTGCGCCCAGTACTTGGTCTGGTGCTGCTTCGATATCAGCATCTGTATAAGGCACGCCGAAACGCTCTTTAAATAGACGCATTTTTTCTTGTACCTTTTGACCATCAACTTCATTCTTGGCTAGCCAAGGATAAGATGGCATAACAGACTCTGGCACGACAGAACGCGGATTGATCAAATGGTCAATGTGCCATTGGTCAGAATAACGACCACCCACACGAGCTAGGTCAGGACCAGTACGCTTAGAACCCCATAGGAATGGGTGATCCCACGCTGATTCCGCTGCACGGCTGTATGGTCCATAACGCTCAACTTCTGCACGCAGTGGACGCACCATTTGGGTGTGACATACATGGCAACCTTCGCGGATATAGATGTCACGACCTTCTAGTTCTAGTGCTGTCCATGGGCGCATATTTGGCAATGGTTTGTTCACGCCGCCATCTTCTGGTGCATTGCGGTCAAAAATCAAAGGAACGATCTCAACCAAGGTCGCAAAGCTGATGGCGATCACGATAAAGGTAACGAGTAAACCTGTATTTTTCTCAAATACTTCATGAGTTAATTTAGACATTGCTTACCCCTTATGCTTGTACAGTCGTAGCTTCGTCAGCTGACTTTGGCTGTGCCACTGGTTCAACGACGCTTGGCATCTTGATGGTACGATAGCAGTTATACGCCATCACAGCCATACCAGCAACATACAAAGCACCACCCAAAGCACGCACCACATATGGCCAGTGTGATACCACAACTGTTTGGATGAAGTCATATGCCAAAGTACCATCTGGGTTGGTCGCACGCCACATCACACCTTGGGTAATACCCGAGATCCATAGCGCAACGATGTATAGCACTGTACCCGTTGTCGCAAGCCAGAAATGTAGCGTGATTAGGTCAGTTGAGTACATTTTTGCTTTGTTATAAATACGCGGCAATAGCACATAGATCGAACCGATTGTTACCATACCTACCCAGCCTAGTGCACCTGAGTGTACATGACCAACTGTCCAGTCAGTGTTATGGCTGATAGCGTTCACCGCTTTAATCGATAGCATCGGACCTTCGAAGGTACTCATCGCATAGAATGATAGTGCAACAATCAAGAAACGGATGATAGGGTCAGTACGCAATTTATCCCAGCTGCCTGATAGAGTTAGTACACCGTTAATCATACCACCCCATGATGGAGCAAATAGGATCAATGAGAACACCATACCCAAAGACTGAGTCCAGTCAGGCAATGCTGAATAATGTAGATGGTGACCACCTGCCCACATATAAGAAGCAATCAATGCCCAGAAGTGAACGATCGATAGACGATATGAATAAACTGGACGACCAACTTGCACAGGAATGAAGTAGTACATCATACCCAAGAATGCAGCAGTTAGGTAGAAACCAACAGCATTATGACCATACCACCATTGGACCATAGCGTCAGTAGCACCACCAAATAGTGAGTACGACTTCAAGGCACCTACTGGAACCGAAAAGCTATTGACGATATGCAGTAAAGCAATGGTAATAATGAACGCAGCAAAGAACCAGTTTGCTACATAGATGTGTGAAGTTTGGCGTTTGATAATCGTACCGAAGAATACGATGGCATAAGCAACCCACACCAAAGCAATGGCGATATCAATCGGCCATTCTAGTTCAGCATACTCTTTAGCTGATGTATAACCAAGCGGCAAAGTAATCACTGCAGCGACAATAATCGCCTGCCAACCCCAGAATGTAAACCACGCCAAATACGGGGCAAATAGTCTAGTTTTACAAGTACGCTGGACGATATAGTAAGATGTTGCAAAAAGTGCCGATCCCCCAAACGCAAAAATCACCGCATTGGTATGTAGCGGTCTTAAGCGTCCAAAAGATAGCCATGATGTGTCAAAGTTCAAAACTGGCCATGCCAACTGCGATGCAATAAAAACACCGACAGCCATGCCAATGATGCCCCAAACCACCGCCATGATGGTAAAAAATCGCACGATGGTGATTTCATACTCATGATCAACGGATAGCGGAGCCACTGCTGATTTGTATAGACTCATTGGATATTTTCCTGTGCAGCCCGATTTATTTAGCTTGAGTGACTTTTGGTGGGTAAATTTTACCCAAACCTTCACTTGCTTTCATTTGTGTGTCTATTGTAACGCAAAGTTTGGCAAATATCATCCTTGCAAGCGTGCAAAATACAAAAAATTCCCCAATTTTTTTAAGGAATGCCCAAAAACACCGACAACGGTCATCAAATCCGATGCCAAACGGCGATACAAACGGCGAAATTTGCGACTAATGATGCGATTTTGACAAACTTTTGCGTACTATTGTTGGCAGTGTTTGCCAACTTCTGCTCATACCCATACTAATAATAAGGTATTATTAGCGGTTTATCACCTTTTATTATACAACACAAATGTAATTTTTGGGTATATTTTGTAAAAATATTGAAATTTTTTGGCAATAATCGCTGAAATTCTCGCCAATTTTATCGAAATTCCTAATAATTTCAACCAGTTATCATTGTTACTGGCTGCTGTTTTACTTATTGTTTTGCCAAACTTTGTCTATTCTTACACGGTTTTTGGTGTTTTTTCACAAATAGACAGCAAAGTTTTACGCATTTGTACGCTTTTTGCCTTATAATAAACCAATGATTTTTTTATAAGGATGGATCACAATGGCAAAATTTCTTTCACAAGCTTGGTTTGATGAAGTCGCGGCACTAAACGCACAAGCTGGCGATTTAAACCTTGCGCCAAATCTTGACAGTGTACTATTAAACGCCATCATCACAGGCGATGATGCTGCCGAGCTACACCTAAAAAATGGTAAAATCGCACAAGGCTTGGTGGACAATGCCAACAGCACTGTGACTGTCGATCGCGAAACTTTGGTTCAAATCATCTCAACAGGCGATGTCAATATTGCCATCGAAGCCTTTATGCTTGGCAAAATCCGTGTCGATGGTGACATGACCCAAGTAATGGCATTACAATCTGCCAAGCCAAGCCAAGAACAAAAAGCATTATTCAAGCAGATCCTTGCGATTACTGAATTTTAATCATTCTATAAGTGATAAATGCAGCACAAGGGGCGAGATTTCGTCCCTTTTTTGTGGGTTAATTTTGGTAAAATTCACAATAAATAAGCAACATTTTCAATTTCCCATACAAAAACCCTACAAAAAATGGTAATATAAGCACCGTTAATCTTATGAAAATTCATCATAAGTTTTTACCATTTTCGATTAATTTCGCTTAAGCCATGTGGATGATGTGAATGCGTCATTGTTTTTGTTAAATTAACCAAAATTTCGCATTTTAGCACGCATCAACCATAGCCAGCCAAGGTGACGACAATGTCCGAACAAGAAAAACCAAAGAAAAAGCCCCGCCCCGCTCCCGAAAAAATCATTCCAACATCCAAAGACATGGACGCGACCAAGGTGCGCGTGCATCCGCGATTTGTCAAAGGTAAATATCAAAACATTCGCCTAGTGAGCATGTATGCCATTTTGATTGGCTTTTTGATTTTGCCGTGGATTCGCTGGAATGGGCGACAGGCGATTTTGTTTGATGTGATTGAGCCGAAGTTTTATATCTTTGGCGCAACTTTCATGCCACAAGATTTTTATTTCTTTGCCTTTGTCTTTATCATCGCGGCGATGCTGCTATTTATGGTGACAGTCTATGCTGGCCGCGTGTGGTGCGGTTATGCCTGCCCACAGACCATTTATGTGCATCTGTATCAGCATATTGAGAAGTGGATCTTGGGCGAGCGTAATAAGCGCATGAAGTTCGACCGTGAGCCGATGAGTGCATCTAAGGCAATGAAGCTTGTGCTGATTCACTCGATATGGGGTATGATCTCTGCGGTGACAGCATTGACCTTTATGGCGTTCATCGTTGGCACCGATACGCTGATTTTTAATGGCAATCCGCTGTTCTTTATGGAATGGGGTAAGATGAGTTGGATTTTCTTCATTCTCATCACCCTAGTCACGCAGATCAACGGCGGCTATATGCGCGAGCATATGTGCGTGTATATTTGCCCTTATGGTCGTTTCCAATCGGTGATGTTCGATAAAGACACCTTGATCGTCTCTTATGACTATGAACGCGGCGAGCCACGCGGTGCGCGCAAAAAAGGCGCAGAACACGAAGGCTATGGCGACTGCGTGGACTGCACCATGTGTGTGCAAGTCTGTCCGACAGGTATCGATATTCGTGATGGCCTGCAAGTTGAATGCATCCAATGCGCGGCGTGTATCGATGCGTGTAATGAGATCATGGACAAGGTCGGCTATCCGCGCGGCTTGATTCGCTATACTACCGAGCGTCAATTGGTCGAGAAACAAAAAACCAAAATCATCGGCTGGCGTATCTTCGCTTATATCGCGGTGCTTGGCGCCTGTATCACAGCAGCGACCCTAGTGGCTGTAGGTCGCGCACCGCTTGAGATGGAAATCCGTCACAACCGTCAGCAGCTATCAACCATCGATCGTGATGGCATGGTGAAAAATAGCTATGTGCTAAAAATCGTCAATAAAACAGACGAACGCCATGTCTATCGCGTGCACCTAGAAAATCCCGGCGAGATGAAACTACAGTCACGCTTTGAAAAATTGCCATTGAACGCCAATGAGCCATACGATCTGCCTGTGAACATCATCGCGCCTGCAGCCAGCCTAAGCCAAGAAAGCACGCCGATCACCATCACCGTATATAGCGAAGATGGCCAATACAGCGCATCTGCACAAGATACCTTTATCTACCAAACTTCAAAAGATAAAAAATAACTTGCTGCAGCCCTGCCATTCAAGCCCTGTTGTGTTACAATAGGGCTTGATTTTTGTTCTTTGGAAAGTTTATGCCTACCCGTGAAACCAACAATTCAGCCAATGTCTGGTACAAAAACTACATGGTACTGGTCTTCGTCATCGGTCTGCCTGCACTGGTGGTGATTGTGTGTTTATTCTTTATTTTTTATTCAATAAAAATTCAAGACAGCACCGTACGCGATGATTGGTATATGGATGGCAAAACCCTGTACCAAGACGCTTCACGCGATAAGATGAGCCATGATCTGGGCATCACTGGCATCATGCGCCTGTCATCAGATGGTGATGATACGCAAGTGCGCTTTGAGCTGAATTATCCTAGCGACAGTTTATCATCGGGTAAATTTCACGATGGCACGCCACTGACCTATCCAAAAAGCCTAGCCGTGCGCATCTCTCATGCGACAGATAATGATAAAGATCGCGATTTTACCATCACGCACAGCACAGACAATGTCTATACTGGAAAAGTGACACTTGACCCAACACCTGCCAAATATTATGTGCAAATCAGTAACGATGGCGCACACAATTGGCGATTGGTACAGCATGAAAAATTCCCCGTACAAAACATCACCTTTCGTCCGCTATCAAGCTTCGATGAAGATGGCAGCACCCTGCCTGATCAGCGAGATAAGCGCGCGCATTTGGAAAATAAAGCTCAGTAAAACAAAAAAAGATTGTGGGTCAAATCACAATCTTTTTTTATTCGGTTTAATTTTTATTTGCACTTTTCACCGCTTGCTCTTCTTCGGCGATGACTTGACGCGCGACATGCAAAATCAGCTGCCGCAACCAGCGATGTGCAGGATGATGCTGTAATAGTGGCGACCACGCCATCGTCAGCTCAAACTCTGGGATAAAAAACGGCGGCTCTTTAACGACGATCTGTGGATTATTATCCGCCTGCAGTCGAGCCACGCGCGTCGGCAAAGTCGCAATCAGATCCTTATTAGCGGCAAGCATCGCAGGCATTTGATAATGGCGGGTGAAGACGCTGATTTGGCGCTTTTGTCCAAGACGCTGCAAAGCTTGGTCGATCGAGCCAAGACCGCCTGATTTCTCAGGATTGACCCCAAAACCCACGCCCATGCCTGTCTTTGATACCCACACATGCTGCGCTTTGAGATAATTTTTCAGATTAAAGCGGCTGACATACGGACTTTCGGCGGACAACAGACAGCTGAATGTATCACGCCATACCAAAACCTGATGAAAGCTTTGCGGAATTTCATTAAAGCGGTTGATCGCCAAATCCACACGCCCCTGCTCCATGTCGCGATACGACACATCCGACGGCGTCAAAAAGTCCAAAATCACATTCGGCGCTTCTGAACGCAATGCCTTGACCAGCCTAGGCACAAGCGTCGCTTCGGCATAGTCACTGGTCATGATACGAAACACGCGCGATGTGCTATACGGACGAAACTCAGTGCGCGGCTCAAGCAAAGTGGTGATGTCTGACAGCACTTCACGGATGCGCGGCTGTAGCTCAAACGCACGCTCGGTCGGCGTCATGCCTTCAGACGAACGCACAAGTAATGGATCATTGAACAGCGAACGCAGACGGCGCAAAATATTACTCATCGCAGGCTGAGTGATGCCAAGCTGTTCAGCTGCGCGCGTGACATTTTTCTCGCGCAATAGCACATCCAAATAAAACAGCAAATTCAGATCGACTTTTTGAAGATTCATGACATTACCTTTTTTTATTATTTTAAGATAATTACTTTGCAATAATTAACTTAAAATAATCAATTTCTAACCACTCTAAACTCATTGCACATTTGGCAGACCAATCTGATGCACTTGGCTTTTTGTGACGCCTAATACGCCATCAATCTTCTTATACGATGAAATGGTCGGCTCAATACTGTGATACATTGGCTGAATGGCAATGCCGCTTATGTTTTTGTACTCGTATAGCAGCGTATCGCCACGGCGTTTCACAAGCTCAAGCACCGCATCTTTTGCCGATGGTTCAAATAAAATGATCAAGCTGCCCGCTGTGGCATTTTGTGCCACTTGTGGTGCGTATTCAAGTGCATCTGCCGATGGCTTAGAATGCTTGGGCGCGGTCGTCGGCACGGCGGTGGTTACGCCATCTTTTTTGGTGATTTTTAGACCATTGTGATTAACGCCATTAGTGGATTGGCACGCGGTTAAGATACTCATCGTTGCCAAAATCAGTGCAAATTTTTTCATCCTCTCACCTTTTGTTTTAAAGCCATTTTATCAAAGCCTTCACTATCAAAGCGACTGCTTTGCAAACTGATCAACTTATACCTATTTAATCACAACTTCACAGCCAATATCAACTTGATTATACAGTTTTTCTAAATCATCAAGTCGCATACGCACACAGCCGTGCGACATCGGCACGCCCATCGGCTCCGTATCAGGCGTACCATGAATATAGATATAGCGTGATTTGGTATCGACAAGATTACCATTGGCATCACAGCCTTTATTGATACCCTCTTCGCAGCCGTCTAGCCATAATATCCGACCCAAAATCCAATCACGCTCAGGGTACTCACAGGCAAGCTTGTCATCATACAGCTCACCGGTGAATCGACGAGCGACAAACACCGCATTATTTGGCAATCCATCACCAAATTTTTCGCTAATCCGATGCTTACCAAGCGGTGTACAGCCACTGCCTTCAGCTTGCCCTGTGCCGTTTTTGGCAGTTGAAACCAAAAAACTTCGCACCATCTGACCGTCTTTGATTAGGCTTAAGGTCTGCGTTTGGGTATCAATATGAAGTTGTGTCGTCATCGTATCGCTCTTGGTTTATTCTTTGGCACTTATCAACACCATACCAAAAAATATCATCATTTCCAAAATGAATAGTATAGCAAAGCTTTGGGGGTTTTGGGGATAATTCTCTGAATCTTGTGTTAAAATTTAGCATTTTTTGAGAAAATCTCACTAAAAATTCCCACATCGCTTGCCAAAATGTTATAATCAGACATGACCTTATTTCTTTTTGTGATAAATCAAGGATTATGCAATGAGTAATGCAACCATTTTACAGCATCTGCCTATCGGCAAAAAAGTTGGTATCGCTTTTTCTGGCGGTTTGGACACTTCTGCAGCACTGCTTTGGATGAAGCAAAAAGGTGCTGAACCTTATGCTTATACCGCCAATCTTGGTCAGCCCGATGAAGATGATTATAATGCCATCCCTGCCAAAGCTGAGCAATACGGTGCTGTTAAAGCACGCCTAGTGGACTGCCGCCTACAGCTTGCCCAAGAAGGTATCGCCGCCATTCAGTGCGGTGCGTTTCATGTGACGACAGGCGGTATGCCATACTTTAACACCACACCACTCGGCCGTGCGGTGACTGGCACGATGCTGGTGTCAGCGATGCGTGAAGATGATGTCAATATCTGGGGTGATGGCTCAACTTATAAGGGCAATGATATTGAGCGTTTTTATCGCTATGGCCTACTTGCCAATCCTGAATTGAAAATTTATAAACCATGGCTTGACCAAACTTTCATCGATGAGCTTGGCGGCCGTGCTGAGATGAGCCAATTTTTGATTGATAATGGCTTTGATTATAAGATGAGCAAAGAAAAAGCCTACTCAACTGACTCAAATATGCTTGGTGCAACGCATGAAGCCAAAGACCTAGAATATCTAGATGCCAGCCATAAAATCGTCGAGCCTATCATGGGCGTACGCTACTGGGATGAGACAGTTGAAGTCAAAGCCGAAACCGTCAGCGTCACTTTCGAAGAAGGTGTACCTGTCGCCATCAATGGTGAGAAATTTGACAGCCCAGTTGATTTAATTTTAAAAGCCAACGAAATCGGTGGTCGCCACGGTCTAGGCATGACTGACCAAATCGAAAACCGCATCATCGAGGCCAAATCTCGTGGCATCTATGAAGCACCAGGCATGGCGCTACTTCACATCACTTATGAGCGTCTGGTGACTGGTATCCACAACGAAGACACCATTGAGCAATACCGCATCAATGGTCTGCGTCTGGGTCGCCTACTATATCAAGGTCGTTGGTTCGACTCACAAGCACTGATGCTGCGTGAGACCGCTCAGCGTTGGGTTGCCAAAGCCATCACAGGTACAGTCACTGTTGAGCTACGCCGTGGCAATGACTACAGCATCCTAAATACCGAATCGCCAAACCTAACCTACGAAGCAGATCGCCTATCGATGGAAAAAGTCGAAGACGCAGCATTCACACCGCTAGATCGTATCGGTCAGCTAACCATGCGTAACCTAGACATCGCCGACACTCGCCAAAAGCTAGGTCTGTATGTCCAATCAGGTCTGCTTGGTCTAGGCGGTGGCAATGCCGTACCACAGCTTGAAAACAAAGGCAAATAAGGTAAATAAGGCAAATCAGCTTAGTGTAAACCTATCAAATTCCCAATCGTTATCGGTTGGGAATTTTTTTGGTAAAGCATCACTGATGCCAAAAGCGCCTTTGTTCAGCAAATTTATCCTGCAAACACCTTGACAAAATCGCCCCATACTAGAATAATGACAAGATATTGATTTTTAGCCATTTCATTGAGAAATATTGTATAATTTATCAATCATTACTCAATAGATTATCAGCCAAGCGAGCCTTTTATGACCACTACTCTTACTCTCATTCAGCCTGATGACTGGCACATCCATCTGCGTGATGGTGATGCCCTAGCGACGACTGTGCCACACGCCGCAGGTAGCTTTAACCGTGTGATTTGTATGCCAAATTTGGTACCACCTGTCAAAACCACAGAACAAGCCATCGCTTATCGTGAGCGTATCTTGGATGCACTGATGGCAAGCGATTTGGCTCAAGCTCGTAAAGATGCCTTTGACCCACGCATGGTATTGTACCTGACCGATCACACCACCAGTGATGACATCCGTGCAGCAGTCGCATCAGGCGTCGTGTCAGCGGTCAAGCTATACCCAGCAGGTGCAACCACCAATTCAGCTGATGGCGTGACCGATATCAAAGGTCGTTACAGCATCTTTGAGACCATGCAAGAGATTGGTCTGCCATTGCTGGTGCATGGCGAAGTGACGCACAGTGAGATTGATATTTTTGATCGCGAAAAACGATTCTTAGACGATGTGCTAAGCGATATCATCACGCATTTCCCAACGCTAAAAGTCGTCTGTGAGCATATCACCACCGCTGATGCTGCTGACTTTGTACTTGCTCAAGCTGACAATGTCGCCGCTACCATCACGCCACAGCATCTACTATTTAACCGCAATCATCTACTGGTCGGTGGGGTCAAGCCGCATTATTACTGCTTGCCAATCCTAAAACGCCAAAGCCACCAACAGCGTCTGCTTGAAGTTGCCACCAGCGGCAATCCGAAGTTTTTCTTGGGCACCGATTCTGCACCACACGCGACGCACACCAAAGAGTCTGCCTGTGGTTGTGCAGGCTGTTATAGTGCGGTACACGCCCTACCGCTGTATGCCGCCGCCTTTGAGCAGATGAATGCACTGGATAAGCTTGAAAACTTCGCATCGGTATTTGGTGCCAATTTTTATGGCCTGCCTGTCAACACCAGCACCATCACGCTCATCAAGCAAGCCCAAACCGTCCCATCGCATTATGACTATTTGGGTGACAAGACCTTGACGCCACTACTGGCAGGTACGGATATCGACTGGCAAGTGGTGCGCTGATGAGTGAAGTTGTAACACCAACGATTGCCAATCGTTTTCGTGGATTTTTGCCTGTGGTGGTCGATGTTGAGACCGCAGGGTTTAATGCCGCCACCGATGCACTACTTGAAATTGCTTGCGTGCCGATTTTGATGGATGAGCATGGCAAACTCTACCAAGGCGAAGCACTCAATGCACATATTGAGCCTTTTGTAGGGGCAAATCTTGAGCCTGCCGCGCTCAAATTTACTGGCATCAATCCTGATAGCCCATTTCGCAAAGCCATCAGCGAAGACGAGAAAGTCGCCTTGCGTCGTATTTTTAAGCAACTAAAAGCACTCAAAAAAGAACATGGCTGTCGTCAGTGCATCCTTGTTGGGCATAATGCACATTTTGATTTGGGATTTTTGAATGCGGCGATTGCTCGCACCAATAGCAAAAATCACTCGCCTTTTCATGCCTTTAGCGTGCTAGATACCGCAAGCTTTGCCGCTCTTGCCTATGGACATACGGTGCTGGCTCGCACTTGCATCATGGCAGGGATTGAATTTGATAATTCACACGCCCATTCTGCCTTATACGACACCCAAAAAACTGCCGAACTGTTTTGCCATATCGTCAATCACACACCGCTACTATCGCCAGTCGCTTTTGATGATACATCGACTGATGATACTGATGATAATGGTGTAGAGTGTTGATTTTAAAAGTTTTTATGAAAAATTTGGAGTAAATTATGCCATCTTTTGATATCGTTTCTGAGTTAAATGTTCAAGAAGTCCGCAACGCCATCGGCAATGCTGACAAAGAAATCGCCACTCGCTTTGACTTTAAAGGCAGCGACATCAGCATCGAGTTAAGCGAAAAAGCCAAAACCGTGACCATCAGCACGGACAACGAACTGCAAGCGGACAATGTCTATGCCATCTTTGAAAAGCAGCTGATCAAACGCGGCGTGGATCTGCAATCACTTGACCCACAAGACAAAGCCCAATCAGGTAAGCATACCAAGCAAGTCATCAATCTAAAAGATGGCTTGGATGCCGACAGCGCCAAGAAAATCGCCAAAGCACTCAAAGAATCTGACCTGAAAGTCGCAGCCAGCATCCAAGGCGACAAAGTGCGTGTCAGTGACAAGAAAAAGGACAATCTGCAAGCAGCGATGGCATTTTTGAAAGAAAAATCGTTTGGCGTACCGCTTCAATTTAATAATTTTAAAGACTAATTAGCATTACACGACTACAAACCGTTCATTTTAGGCTTAGGCTTCACCCAGCCAAAGGATGAACGGTTTTTTTATTGGCTGTAAATTGAGTAAATAAATTTGGCGACGAGAAATCTTCACTCGGTAAAGTGGATAAATTACATAATAAAATATTTATAAATCAATGACTTATGAAAATATTCTAAATTTTTGCGAAATTTTTAGAAAAAATGCTTGACCACCATCAAAACTGTGCTATAATGTGCCCACTTTCGGAACAACGGTGAAAGCGCTGAAAGTTGGTAAAGCAAACTGATTCAGATTGACTTTACAACCTAGTGTCCCATTCGTCTAGAGGCCTAGGACACCGCCCTTTCACGGCGGTAACAGGGGTTCGAATCCCCTATGGGATGCCAATATTCTAAAATGCACCTAAGTATCGCTTAGGTGCGTTTTTCTTTGTGCGTGTTTTGCTTTTTATCAAAACCTGCTATACTCAAACCCATCTTTATCAATAATTTTTACCCATGTGTATCGTAGCTTTGGCGTGGCAAGTGTTGCCTGATTTGCCCTTATGTCTGATTTCTAATCGTGATGAATTTTATGCGCGCAAATCATTATCCTTGCACGAGTGGCAATCGGGGATTTTTGCAGGGCAGGATGAACAAGCGCATGGCACTTGGATGGGTGTGACGCGCGCAGGTCGCTGGGCGGTGCTGACCAATCATCGCAATGGCTTGGATAAAACCACTTATGCGACCAGTCGCGGTCATCTAGTGGCGCAATATTTACAAAGTGATGTCAGCCCTATGGCATTTGGCAGAAGTCTTAGTCCAAGCTTTAAGCAGTTTGCAGGGTTTAATCTAATCATCGGTGACAGACAGCAAGCAGTGTATATCAGCAACCGCGGTGATGGCATTGAACTACTTGCCCACGGCGTCCATGTCGTCAGCAATAACCTTAAGAGCGAACATTGGCACAAATGCGCACATCTGCGACAGCGATTCGTCCAAGAGCTACTGCCCATCGCCCAAAGCACACAATATGAGAAGCTTAATGATTTATCAGACGCCCTATCGCCCATCGCATGGCAATTGTTAGAAGATGACAGGCAATTGCCTGACGACAAACTTCCTAATACAGGCATCGATGACACATGGGAGAAGATGCTATCATCGACTTTTATTGCAAGTAATCACTACGGCACGCGCGTATCAAACCTACTTTTAATGAGCCAAAACTCGCTACATTGGCAAGAAAAATCACAGCACGGCGATGATCGTGGACAGATTGCCCAAGTACAGTTTTCATTGGATTGAAAATTTAGCGATTTGCCAAAATATCACACATATCCAGCAGTCGATTGGCATAACCCCACTCATTATCATACCACGCGAAAATCTTCACAAGCTCGCCTGCTGCCATCAGCTGCGCGCCATCAATCACCAAAGAATGACTGTCGCCAATAAAATCACTCGACACAAGCGGTGCATCAGTATAGCCCATGATGCCTTGTAGCCGCCCTGTGCTTTGGGCTTGCAGACTGCGGCGGATTTGCTCAATCGGTACAGGCTGAGTGAATGTCACCGTCACATCGATGGCAGCGACATTAATGGTCGGCACACGAATCGAATGCCCATTGATTTTGCCTTGCATGGCAGGTAGCACGCGCTCAGTGGCGTTGATGCTACTTGATGTCGTCGGTATGATATTATGCCCACTGGCACGCGCACGGCGCAAATCGCGATGCGCTTGATCGAGCACGCTTTGGTCGGCTGTCACCGCATGGATCTCTGTCATCATCACTGAGCGTATGCCAAATTCATTATCCAGCACCGACAACAGCGGCACCAATGCCTGCGTGGTACAAGAGACGCTTGAGATGATCGGCAAATCTCGGTTCAGCTCATCATTATTCACCCCAATCACGATACTGGCGTCAATCTCATCAAATGGCGCAGCACCAACGATCACCTGCGCCGCCCCCGCTCGCCTGTGGCGCGACGCATCGGTATAAGAGCGAAAATGCCCGCTGCACTCAAGCACCACATCGATACCAAGCTCTTGCCACGGTAAATATTCAGGATTTCTTTGGTTTAATAACAAAATATCAAAGGCTTGATTCTCATGACAAATGCACAGCTTTCTTGTACCATCATCGGTATCATCGATGATTTGCGCTGTCGTTGTGCCATCTTGGGATAACTGGCTAAAGCGTCCGTGCGTGCTGTCAAATTGCAATAAATGCAGCAGCACCTGCCAATCGGCGACATCATTAATCGCCACAAGCTCAATCCGATACAGTAAGCGATACCGCGCGACAAAAGCACGCAGCACATTACGACCGATACGCCCAAAGCCATTGATAGCAAGGCGAAGAGTAGGTTTATCACGCATCATCACCCGCCTTATCCGCACCTTGATCGGCTTTGGTATCAATAAAAATCAACGCCAAACGCACTTGGTTATAATTATATTTACTGTCTAATTCTTCGACAATCGGGCGCAACTTCACCCCATCGACAAACTCCCCTTGGGCATCGAGCCGTTCATACACCGCTTGAATATCAGCCAAGACATCGGCATCAGGCTGATATTTAGCTCGGTCAATCTCTTTACCCGCCTTGATTACATCATCCAAATGCCCAATCACCGTCGATAGCGCAAGACTGCGCTCAGCTGCGATATTCTCAAGCGTCATGCCTGTCTGTATCAGCCCATAAGTGGCGTTCACGGTGGCGGTCAGTCCATTAGACTGCACAGCGTCTTTTTTGTGCTGCGTGGCTTTGGCTTTGCGCTGGGCGGCGGCTTGTTTTTTGGCTGCCAGATGCTTTTCGTTCAAGGCGATCTTGGCAGGGTCGGTAATACCCCCACAAGCATCGATAAAGGCAGTGTAAATCTGCTCTAGCGCGTCATCATCCAATACACCAAACGCCTGCGCGTGCTCTTGTGACAACTCGATCAATCGCCGATCAATGAACTGCACCCATTCATCCAGTAATAGGCTATTAATCTTCAGCCCTAATAATTTTAGACCATCTAAGGAGCGCAGCCGTGACAACGCCACATAGCCCTGCCCCATCTCAAAGGTCTTGGATAGGTCAATCTCAGCGGCATCAAGCGTCATGCCTTGCGACTTATGCACGGTAATCGCCCACGCAAGGCACAAAGGCACTTGCGTCACGCTCGCCAGCACTTCGCCATCACGCCCTTCGGTCGTCCATTCTTCAGGTTCAGCCAAGACTTCACCGCCGTTATTGAGCTGTACGATCGGATACGCCACTTCATCGATCACCGCTTTGGCGTCTTTGTATTGCTTGCCTGATACACCCATAAATGCCTTGATCTCGCCCATCGTGCCATTATACACACCAAGCAGCGGCATATTTTTGACAAACATCACCTTTGCGCCAATTTTCAGCGTCAGTGTCTCAGGCGCGCGCACGCTTTTGAGCAAGGTTTCGCGCAGTGCTTTCTCGCCAGTACTCACCGCGACGAAGGATTGCGGCGTGGCATCAAGCTGATCGAGCTCTTTTTGATTGATCTTATCAACATCGGTATTGTGCGTGTATAGGCGCGTGCGGTTCATCGCAACCGTATGCATCTGCGTGCCACTTAGCACATCGACCGCCTGCTGAGTGACGGTCTGCGAGCGGATTTGGTTTAGGATATCATTGAGTGATAAGCCGTACTTTTCTCGCTCACCTTGTCCTGCCTGGCGATGCTGTTCGGTCAGATAGCAGATTTGAAAATTACATTCAAGCCAAGCCTTTGACATAAAAGCATATTTTTCTTTGGAAGTTTCGCCTTTTTCACCCACAGGGGGTAGCTGAAAAAAATCACCCGAAAAAATCACCTGCACCCCGCCAAACGGCAGCTCACTTTTGCGAAAATGGCGCATCACTGCATCGATGGCATCCACCTGCTTAAGATGCAACATCGAAATTTCATCAACAATCAATACCTTAGTATTGCGAATACGATCAAGATAATCCTCACGCCCTGCCAGACGCTGCAAATTTACTTTTTCAAAACTATCAGCAATGCCAATACCCGACCACGAATGGATTGTCATGCCATTCATGTGGGTGGCGGCAATGCCCGTACTTGCCGTGATGGCAACAGGCACGCCACGCACGCGCAGATAGTCGATGTATTGATTTAGGACATAGGTTTTGCCCGCCCCTGCTTGACCAGTTAAAAAGACATTTTGACCAGTTTTTAGGATGGCGAGCGCAGTGGATTGTTTCATTATTTAAATCATTTAATTAAAATAAAATGTATAAATGGTCAAGTGATTGTAAAACAAGCCTAGGCAGCGAGCCGAAGATCGTATAAGCAATGCATCAAGGGGAGCCAACGACAGATTGTTTTGACAATCAGCAGACCATAAATTGCTTAGGATAGCATATTTAGACCCAGTTTGGAAAATAAAACATCAAGCAGGCTTTACGATATACGCAATTTTATCTACAATTAAAGCACTGGCTATAACGCACAAATACTTCATTTGATGATAAAATTAAAAAATTTTGGGGGGAATAATTTGGGTATCTTAATGGCGCGTACAACGCACCGCAACCATTTGATTTTAATGATAAATTTTCAAATATCTTTGGTAAATAAAAAAATCGGGCATATTCTCAAATATACCCGATTTTTTGGCAGCTAAAGCCAGTGCTTTAAGTTTAAAACAAGTCTAGGCGGCAAGCCAAAGATTGTATAAGCAATGCATCAAGGCGAGCCAACGACGGATTGTTTTAAAATTAAGCAATGGCACTTATACCAAAGCTTTTACCGCATCCACGACAGCTTCAGTGGTGATACCAAAGTGCTGGAACAGATCTTTGGCAGGTGCTGACTCACCAAAGGTGGTCATACCGATGATTTTGCCGTCCAAGCCCACAAACTTATACCAATAATCAACGATACCTGCTTCGACTGCGACACGAGCACGCACCGCCGATGGGAGTACTGATTCGATATAGTCGCTTGATTGCTTCACAAAAATCTCAGCACATGGCATCGATACCACACGCACGCCCACGCCTGCTTCGGTTAGCTGCTTGTGTGCATTCATCGCAAGCTCGACTTCTGAGCCTGTGGCGATGATGATGGCTTGAAGATCACCTTGTTCACTTGCCAAGACATAGCCGCCTTTTTCGATGCTTGCGATTTGCTCATCTGTACGTGCTTGGAATGCCAAGTTTTGACGAGATAAGATCAATGATGATGGTGCATTGGTGGTTTGTAGTGCTTTTTTCCAAGCGACTGCTGTTTCGACCGTGTCGCATGGACGCCAAGTAAAGTGATTTGGCGTATTGCGTAGGCTGGCCACTTGCTCAACTGGCTGATGCGTCGGGCCATCTTCACCCAGACCGATAGAATCATGCGTATAGACATTGATGACACGCTGCTTCATCAGTGCTGACATACGCACCGCATTGCGTGCATATTCCATAAACATCAAGAAGGTCGCTGTATAAGGGATAAATCCGCCATGAAGCGCTACGCCATTAGCGATCGCAGTCATACCAAATTCACGCACGCCATAGTGGACATAGTTACCATCAGCATAATCTTGGACGCCTTTTGCACCCGACCATAGTGTCAAGTTCGAGCCTGCTAGGTCAGCTGAGCCACCTAGGATTTCAGGTAGATTTGGCGCTAGTGCTGCGATGGCGTTTTGGCTGGCTTTACGAGTCGCGATGCTTTCGCCTTTGTCATTACAGGCTTTGATGTAGTCATTCGCCACAGTTTCAAAATCAGCAGGCAACTCACCACTCAAACGACGGCTAAGTTCGGCTGCTTCGGTTGGATAAGCTGCTTGATACTTGGAAAATTGTTCATTCCACGCCGCTTCACGCGCATCACCTGCCTCACGAGCATCCCACGCTTGATAAATCTCATCAGGGATGGCAAATGGCGTACTATCCGCCCAGCCCATCGCTTCACGAGCCAATGCAATCTCATCAGCACCAAGCGGCGCACCGTGGCAGTCTTCTTTGCCTTGCTTATTTGGTGAGCCTAGACCGATGATGGTCTTACAGATGATTAGGCTTGGCTTGGTGGTTTCGGCTTTAGCTTCGATGGTGGCTGCACGAATGGCATCTTGGTCATGACCATCCACATGAAGCACCTGCCAGCCATATGCTTCAAAACGCTTGGCGGTGTCATCACTGAACCAGCCTTCGACTTCACCATCAATCGAGATGCCATTGTCATCATAATAAGCAATCAGCTTGCCCAGACCCAAAGTCCCTGCCAACGAGCACGCTTCGTGGCTCACGCCTTCCATCAGACAGCCATCACCCAAGAATGCATAGGTATAGTGGTCGATGATGGCGTTATCCGCTTTGTTAAATTGCGCTGCCAAAGTCTTCTCGGCAAGTGCAAAACCAACCGCATTAGCGATACCCTGACCCAATGGGCCTGTGGTGGTCTCGATGCCATCAGCATAGCCATGCTCAGGATGGCCTGCGGTTTTTGAGTGTAGCTTACGGAAATTTTTGATGTCATCCAAGCTTAGGTTGTACCCTGATAGATGTAGCAAAGCATAAATCAGCATCGAGCCATGACCATTTGACAATACAAAGCGGTCACGGTTTGCCCAATTGGCATTGTTTGGGTTGTGGCTTAGAAACTCACGCCACAGCACTTCGGCGATGTCAGCCATGCCCATCGGCGCACCTGGATGGCCTGAGTTGGCTTGTTGAACCGCATCCATCGCAAGAACACGGATGGCATTGGCATTTGGTCGTTGATTTAATGATTGGGCTTGAACTGATAAAGAAGTCATAAACTCACTCTTGGTTAAAAAATTAGGTTAAAAACAAACATCAAGTAATTTAAAAAAATATTTGTCAGCTTGATAATTTTTAAAATCACCGCTGACTACCACTGCATAAAGGGGTGTATTTATGCACCATAAAGATAACAATATCCGTTCTGCCTCTTGGCACTCTGCCCTCTCTTTTAAAGTCTGCCCAAGCCCCATCCCAATGTGTATCTACATAATTCACTACACAATCTTTATAAGGGACGGGTGTACTGCTGTATAGATGATTTAAGAATCGTTGCTTTTCTGTTAGTGTCATGACAACATAAAAAATCACAACCAAACCACTTACAAACAGTACAGTCTTAAACAGTCTTTGCATTTATCTTTTTAATTCAGCGATACCATTTACTTATCAGAGTTAGATAGTAAGCCTTTGTTTTCAGCAAGATATGACAGTCGCACCGCCCATATAAGGCTGTAGCACAGCAGGGATAGTCACTGAGCCATCAGCGTTTTGATGGTTTTCAAGAATGGCAAGCAGCGTGCGACCGACTGCCAAGCCTGAGCCATTTAGCGTATGCACCAGCTCAGTTTGCTTGCCGTCTTTTAGGCGTGCTGCCATACGGCGTGCCTGAAAATCACCGCAGTTTGAGCAGCTTGAGATTTCACGGTAGGTATCCTGCGACGGTAGCCACACTTCGATGTCATAGGTCTTGACCGCACTAAAGCCCATATCGCCTGTACATAGCTGCACCACACGGTACGGCAGCTCAAGTGATTGCAGGATGTATTCAGCTTGCGCAGTCATGTCCTCAAGTGCTTGCATCGATGTATCCGCTTTGACGATTTGTACCATCTCGACTTTTTCGAATTGATGCTGACGGATCAGACCACGAGTATCACGGCCTGCCGAGCCTGCTTCAGAGCGAAAACATGGCGTATGTGCGGTCAGCTTAATCGGCAAATCGCTTGGTGACAAGATGGTGTCACGCACGCTGTTGGTCAATGGCACTTCTGATGTCGGGATCAGATAATATTCTTTATCGCCACGCAGTTTAAATAGGTCTTCTTCAAACTTCGGTAGCTGACCTGTACCCTGTAAGCTGTCGGCATTGACCATGTATGGTACATACATCTCAGTGTAGCCATACTTCGTGGTGTGTGTATCTAGCATAAACTGAATCAAGGCACGATTTAGGCGAGCAACCGCCCCTTTTAGTACGCTAAAACGAGCGCCTGTCAATTTGGCAGCCATCTCAAAATCTAGCATACCAAGCTGTTCGGCGACATCAGTATGATCTTTGATCTCAAAATCAAAGGCTCTTGGCACGCCCCAGCGACGCACTTCGACATTGTCATTTTCATCATTGCCCACAGGCACGCCATCGGCAGGGATATTTGGGATTTGTAGGCTTGCATTGGTAATGGTTGCTTGTAAATCACGCAGTTCGTTTTCGGCAGTTTTCATCGCTTCAGAGACTGCTTGCATCTGATTCATCAGCTCAGTGGCATCTTCTCCATTACGCTTGAGCTCACCGACTTTTTTGGCACCTGCGTTCTTTTGGGCTTGTAGCTCTTCGGTTTTTACTTGAATGGATTTTCGCTGCTCTTCCACTGACTGCCAAAAAGCGATGTCGAGCTCATAGCCACGAGTTGCCAATTTTGCCTTAAGTTCGTCTAAATTACCACGCAAAAATTTTGGGTCTAGCATATCAAAAATCCTATCAAAGCATTTTGGGTGATTGACAAAGCTAACAGCCCAAAATGTTTTTGTAAAGTTTATACTGTTTTTACTAAGTTTAAAAATTTATGTATGACACATAAATACTTGCCAATGATAGCAAATTTTCCCCAAAATTTCAGCCAATTTCATCATTTCATGCCAATTTGCCCAAAAAATTTTTGCAAATTCCAAGTTTTGGTTTATTTTTTTGTATAAAATGGTAATATAAGCACAGTCTTTTTATGGAAATGAAAATTATGTCAAAAGCGTTGTACCCTTATACCCTAAAGCCTGTTGCCCTAAACATGACCGAAGCGGAGTTTCGTGCGGCACAGCTTGCCCTGTTTGACAAAAGCTCAAGCCATTATTCTATCAAGTCCATCAAGCCAAAAGAGTGGATTGTGATGGCGATTGCTGTGGCTGCTGCAATTGCTGGTCTTGTGTTTGTCAGTGGCTATTCGACCATCATTTTTTGGTTGATGCTTGTGCTTGTAGGCCTGTATCTACTGGCGCGCACATTGGGTCTAAAATGGTATATGCAAAGAGAATACCAAAAACAAGTCGCCAGCACCGAGATGCCTGAGCAGATGAGTGGCATTCAGCTTGGCGTGCAGTCGCATGGTTTGGTTATGGCAATCCCTGCACCGCAAACCATCATGAACTCACCACAGATGCGTGGTATGCAGATGAAAACCGCACCAACCCAATCGGCGGTGATTGGTTGGGATACAGTAACCAGCTGGGATGAGACGGATGAATTTTTGTTTATGATGTTTGAAATGAAAGGTCAAAAAGGCAGCCAAATCATTCCAAAACGCCTAGATAAGCAAGGTTTGCCAATTGACACCATCAAAAAACACCTAAGCGAAGTCAAGCCAAAGGGTTTGGAATCTGTGATGCAAACTGCCAATAGCTGATTTATAAGCTTAAAATAAAAAGCGAGAATGATGTTCTCGCTTTTTTGTATGATATACAATCAGCAAATAAAACAGCGATAACCTGATGATTATCGCTGTTTTTTATCGTCACTCACACTCAGTTTTGACGATAGTTCGGTGCTTCTTTAGTGATTTGGACATCATGGACATGCGATTCTTTCATACCTGCTGATGTCACTTTGACAAAGGTGGTATTAGCACGCATCTCTTCGATGGTACGGCAGCCTGTGTAGCCCATCGATGATTTTAAGCCACCTGCCAGCTGATTGATGATACCTGCGACTGGGCCTTTGTACGGTACACGGCCTTCGATACCTTCCGGGACAAGTTTTTCAACACCGTCTTTGGCATCTTGGAAATAGCGATCTGATGAGCCGTTTTGACCACTCATCGCACCTAGCGAGCCCATACCACGATACGCCTTGTAGTAACGACCTTGGAATAGCTCAACTTCACCTGGCGCTTCTTCGGTACCTGCCAATAGACTACCCACCATGATGCACGACGCACCTGCTGCGATGGCTTTTGCCATATCGCCTGAGAAGCGGATACCGCCATCGGCGATCAATGGGATGCGGTCTTTGAGTGCAGTGGCGACATTGTCAATCGCACTGATTTGCGGTACACCAATACCTGCGATGATACGCGTGGTACAGATAGAGCCAGGGCCGATACCGACTTTGACAGCGTTTGCACCTGCATCCATCAAGGCAAGTGCTGCATCGCCTGTTGCGATATTACCACCGATGACTTGGATGTTTGGATAGTTTTTCTTGATCCATGCCACACGGTCGATGACACCTTTTGAGTGGCCATGTGCTGTATCGACGATGATGACATCGACATTGGCATCAATCAAGGCTTCAACACGAGCTTCGGTATCTGCACCTGTACCGACAGCAGCACCGACACGCAGACGACCACGGCTGTCTTTGGCGGCATTTGGGTTGTTTTCAGCTTTGGTGAAATCATTGACGGTGATGAGACCTTTTAGACGAAAATCATCATCAATCACCACGACTTTTTCGATACGGTGCTTATGAAGTAGCTCTTTGATACGCTCTTGAGACTCGCCTTCTTTGACAGTCACTAGCTTATCTTTTGGTGTCATGACATTTGACACAGGCTGATTCAGATTGGTCTCAAAGCGTAAATCACGGTGGGTAACGATACCAACGACCTTATTGCTACCTGCTTCTACGACAGGTACACCGCTGATTTTGTGCTCACGAGTGATGCGTAGCAAATCGCCCACAGTGGCATCAGGATTGACAGTGATTGGGTCAGCAACGGTACCTGCTTCAAATTTTTTGACATGGCGGACACGGCGTGCTTGATGAGCGATGTCCATGTTTTTATGAATGATACCCAGACCGCCAAGCTGAGCCATTGCAATCGCCATCTTAGATTCGGTGACGGTATCCATCGCCGCTGAGATGATTGGCAGATTTAGGTTGATGTCAGTGGTTAGGCGAGTACTTAGGTTGGTTTCTTTTGGTAGGACTTCAGAGTAGGCAGGTAGGAGCAAGACATCATCAAATGTCAAGGCATCGTAGGCAATGCGTAGCATAGGTTATTTCCTTTGTAGTGTGCCAAATTATCCAAAAATCAGATAATTAGGTTGATGAAATAACGCCGTATTGTACCAAAAATTACGGGGTGTTGGCAAGGGGCGTTATGATAATTTGAGATGAATTTACAGTTATTTTTGTTTTAAATTTGAATGTTGGGTGAATTTCGATTAAGATAAGTGAACAATGATTTTGATTGGAATTGATGATGAAAAATTGCTGCTAGCATCTAGCCTATTATTTAGCGGTGCTGTATTTGCTGCTGATTGGACGCCTGCATTTCGCTATTTAGAAGCAGGTAAAAGTGGTGATGATGGTGCAATGCTTAATGAGATTATGTGGAGCACCTTTTCAAAATCCTTTTATAAAAGCCTTGAAAATAAAACCAATCCACCAAAGCAGCCTTTGACCAAAATGGCATTAACTGGCAAATTTTCAACGATAAAAGTACCTTATCGCAATGACATCTTGCCTGCTAAGATTGAACGCACATCTGACGAGTATGGGCATATTACACTTATCGTAACTTATCCACTTAAGAATGCCACTCTATATGGATATCCATTAGAAAGCATTACTGTAATCCCCACAAGTTGTGTAGATTGCGATGACTTAAACCGTATGTATGCAACCTTTAAACCAATGAGCAAAACTCAATTTGAACAGCTTAAACAGAAAGTTATATTTGAAGACCATCCTTGTGATGGTGAAGTCGCCAACTTTTACCAAGCAGGCAGAACCGTTACACTGGAGACACGTGGCGGATGTTGACCATCCCCAAATTTGCAATTATATTTTTGAGATAATTATGACCACCAAAACCACCCTACTAACCGCCATCATATCAGGCGTCCTACTGCTTACCGCCTGTGGCGATAAAGCACAAACCAAAAGTGAAACAACCACACCGACGGCGACAGCGACACCTGCAAGCGACAAGACCGACACCGCTGTCGTTAAGGCCCTGCAAGATAATCTGGATAAATCTGGCGTCACCATCAAAGTCACCAATGCCATCGCCACACAGATGCCCGATATGTACTGGGTTAGCTTTGATAACGCCCCATCGATGTTCACTGACAAATCAGGCACCTATCTGATTCAAGGGCAGATTGCCAAACTGGGTGATGGCGAGCCTGTGGATATTGGTGCTGACCTATTATCCGCTATTGCCAAAGACGCACTTGCCAAAGTCCCAGAATCTGAGCAAATCATCTTCACCGCTCAAGGCGATAAAAAAGCCCACATCTATGTCTTCACCGATCCAACCTGTCATTACTGCCAAAAGCTGCACAGCGAGATCGATGCCATCACCGCAGGCGGTGTCGAAGTTCGCTACTTGGCTTGGCCACGTGCCCAAAAAGATATCCCACTTGCCAAGGCCATCTGGTGTAGTAGCGACCGTAAAGATGCACTGGCTCAAGCCAAACAAGGCAAAGCCATCAACGCACCTGACTGCGACAATCCTGTCGAGCAGCACATGGCATTGGGGCATACACTTGGCGTCAGTGGCACGCCAGCGATTTTTACCGCGTCAGGTATGCAAATCGGCGGCTATGTACCTGCTGATGAGCTTATTAAATTAGCAATTGATAATCAATAAGCCAATGCCTGATTATCCGCTTAAATCAGCCAAAGCTCATCACTAACACTGGGCTTGATTTAGGGCTTTGTTTGGTGAGATGTCAAACAAAGCCTTTATTTGTACTATTACAAATTCGGCAATCAAAACGCTTATTCCAAAAGGCTTAAGCGATTCACACCAAATTTCATAAAAAATTAGTAGCACGAAACCATAAGATGTGGTAATTTAGGCAGTTTATTAGGCTTGTTAAGTTAAGCCGCTATTTTTTCGATTTTTGGCTACATTTGTAGCGATTTTACTTTATTTCAAAGATATATCCCACGGGGCTATTTGTGAATAACACGATCAATCTTGCCGTACTTGGCTTAGGCACTGTTGGCACAGGTGTGCTAAATCTACTCAAGGACAACGCCAACGAGCTGTCACGCCGTACTGGTCATCAGCTCAAAATCACCCATGCAGGCACTCGCCGTCAGCGTGATGATATCGACCCTAGCATCAACCAAACTGCCGATTTGATGGCGATTGCTGCTGCTGATGATGTTGATATCGTCATCGAAGTGATTGGTGGTACTGATGTGGCTTATGATGTCATCACCCACGCCATCCGCCACAAAAAACACGTCGTCACCGCCAATAAAGCACTGCTTGCCAAACATGGTAACGAAATCTTTAAGCTTGCCGAAGAAAATGGCGTGCAAGTCCGCTATGAAGCTGCGGTCGCAGGCGGTATCCCAATCATCAAAATCGTGCGTGAAGCACTTGCTGCCAACAAAATCGACTGGCTAGCTGGTATCATTAATGGTACTGGCAACTTTATCATGTCAGAAATGCAGCTTAAGAACCGCAAATTTGGCGATGTCCTAGCAGAAGCACAAGCGCTCGGCTATGCTGAAGCAGATCCGACATTTGATGTCGAAGGTATCGATGCAGCACACAAGCTGTCACTACTGGCATCGATCGCCTTTGGTATTCCTGTGCAGTTTGATAAAGTATATTGCGAAGGCATCACCAAAATCAGCCTACAAGATGTCGTCTATGCCAAAGAGCTTGGCTATACCATCAAGCACTTAGGTTTTGCTATCCGTCGTGACAATGGCGTCGAGCTGCGTGTGCATCCGACACTAATTCCAAATCAAGCACTACTTGCTAATGTCAATGGTGTCAAAAATGCCGTGATGGTTGATGCACACCCACTTGGACAGTCGCTATACTATGGCGATGGCGCAGGTGCAGGTGCGACTGCATCGGCAGTGATGGCGGATGTGATGGACTTGGTTCGTGCGATGAGCTCACACAATCACTTTGCTGTACCGCATCTAGCGTTCAAATCTGACCAACTGTCAGACACCCGCATCCTACCAAGCGATGAGATGACTTCTGGCTACTATCTACGCCTGACAGTCAAAGATGAGGTCGGCGTACTGGCTGACACCACGCGTATCTTGAGCGATAATGGCATCAATATCGATGCTATCCTACAGCGTGATGCACACAAATCAGGTTTGGTGCCAATCATCATTCTCACCCTGCCTGTGGTCGAAAAACAAATGAATACCGCCATCGAGCAAATCGAAGCCTTGGGTGCGGTGGTCGAGCCTGTGGTGCGTATCCGCCTAGAAAGCTTGGAATAATCGCTTGGCTTTAACTGTCGCGAAAACAAAAAGACGGCCTGATGGTCGTCTTTTTAGTTTATGCAATCAAATCGATATACCGCCAATTAACTGGCAAACAAAAAAGCTTTTGTTTTATCAAAAGCTTTTTTGTTCTATTGCACACTATCTAAATTCTGCTGTCATTGCTGATTTACAATCATAATTCATCCAACTGCCATCACACCCGACGCCAAGTCGTGCCTGCTCGGCTGTCTTCAAGCTCAATGCCCAGTGCTTTGAGCTCTTCACGGATAGCATCGGCTTTGGCGAAGTCTTTATTGGCTTTGGCATCGGCGCGCTCGGTGATTTTGGCATTGATGGCATCATCACTAAGTCCATCTTCAGCGCCGATTTTACTTTGTAAAAACTGCGTTGGATTGGTCTGAATGATATTAAGCACACTTGCCAATGTCTTTAGAACAACTGCTTGATTCATCGCATCATCGGCATCATCAGCTTTGATGGCACGGTTTAATTTACCTGCGACATCAAACAACACGCTCACCGCTTTTGCTGTATTAAAATCATCATTCATCGCTGCTGCAAATGCCTGCCCTGACTCGCTTGCCCATGCTGTATCGCTGATCTGGACATCGCCATAGCTTTCGGCAGATTTGAGCGCTTGGTATAGGCGAGTGAGTGCCGTGTGGCTTTCTTTGAGCGCTGTATCTGAGAAATTGACTGGGCTACGATAATGACTGGATAATAGGAAAAATCGCACGGTCTCGGCATGGAATTTGGCAATGACATCACGAATGGTAAAGAAATTCCCCAAAGACTTACTCATCTTCTCGCCATCGATATTGATAAAGCCCATGTGCATCCAGTTGTTGGCATAGGTTTTGCCACTAGCGCCTTCAGATTGGGCGATTTCGTTTTCGTGGTGTGGGAACTGCAAATCATGACCACCGCCATGAATGTCAAAGGTCTCACCAAGACAGCAGGTACTCATCGCACTGCACTCAATGTGCCACCCTGGGCGACCCACACCCCAAGGCGATTGCCAATGTGGTTCAGATGGCTTGGCAGATTTCCACAGCACAAAGTCAAACGGATTGTGCTTATCATCCACCGCACCGACACGCTCTGATGCCCCTGCTTGCATCTCATCGAGTTTACGCTTAGAAAGCTTACCATAACCGCTAAACTTATCCACTGCATAATACACATCACCGCCACTGCCTTGATAGGCAAGGTTTTTGGACATCAATGTATTGATAATCGCCTGCATATCATCGATATGGTCGGTAGCTTTAGGTTCTTGGTCAGGTGATGCACAACCAAGTGCCGACTCATCTTCGTGCATGGCTTTGATAAATCGTGCGGTCAGCTCGCCAATGCTCTCGCCATTTTCATTAGCACGATTGATGATCTTATCATCGATATCCGTGATATTGCGGACAAAATTCACCTCATAACCAATCGCTCTAAGCCATCGCACAATCACATCAAAGCCCACCATGACTCGTGCATGACCCATATGGCAATAATCATAGACCGTCATACCGCAGACATAGATGCCGATTTTGCCCGCTTGAATGGGTGTAAATGGACGTTTGGTAGCGCTTAGGGTATCATAAAGTACCAAGTTGTTTTGGGTGGCGGTCAAAGGATTGGTCGTGGTCATGGCTTGCCTTTTGATTGGAATTTTTGGGAAAATAATAAAAGTGTCATCATACCAAAAATTCACAAAAATTGCCAAAAAAGCGATGAATTTTGGCAAGTTTTGGCATAAAAAAATAAGCCACCAAATTTTTTTGGCGGCTTATTTTGATAAGCAAAAATCAAGATTGCTACGGTTTTGGCAATGTAAGCTTTCTTGGCTTGATGTGCTTGATGGCATATTCATAAGCATCATTGAGATCTTGTCTTAATGAGTGTATCTCGGACTGCGTCAAGACCGTGCCGATGTATTTGCTTGGCAAGGTATCTGGCTTCGGACTCGGTAAATTTTGAGAAATCACAACGGCAACTTCATCATTTGATGATAAGCATCAACTTTGCTTTGACGCAAGGATTCTATCTCTGACTTCGTTAGGCGTCTTACCAGATTTGATGATGAATCTCGCTTCGGATTGGGTAAGCTTTGAGAAATCATAGCCAAAGGTTTCTTGCCACCATTGCTCAATCGTTCCATACTTCTCTCTTAGTAATGCCAACATTTCATTATCAAGTCGTAATTGTGCTGAATACTGTTTGCCCGTCAGTGCATAACTGCCAATGACCAAACTGTTAAAAGATTCAATATGCCCTTTAAAAGCTGCAAAAGTACCGCCTTGTGTTTGGGTATCATCTACCATTATAACATATTGCGCATCCGTTCTACCATCAAAATCAGGCAAGTTTGCCAAGCGATGCCAACCATCACCACCTGTGCGAGAGACCTTGGTTGCTTGGACAATATTTAAATCAACCGACTGCTTTAATTTGCGTGCCAAAACCATTGCTGTTGCCATGGGTATCATATTTCTACCCGACATCTCTTCGGCATGGATAGGCGCAAATACCACTTCTTTGTCTCCAATGAGTGCTTTTAGTCGTTGCACCGCATCATCACTGATTAAGTCTTTTGCTAATTCAAATGCCGATGGAATATCACCACTTTTGGCGTTTTCGTACAAAGGGTGTGATGTGGCATCTCCCAACTTTCTATCTATGATGGTATCTGGAAAATTACCCCATGGTGTTCTCATCATTTTATCTCTCATTTTTGCCCAAAGTATTGTAGCACAACTAACAAAAAAGCAAACACGAACATCCATCCAAAAGTATAAACCGCCCACCCCATCATATGAGATAAGCGGTTTTGGTTTATTTGATTACTGCATTTGATCAGATTTGCTCAATACAGTAATATTGGTTTGAGCAGATTAGCTATAACGCAATTTGTTAAACGCAAATTTATCATCCACCCACTCAACGCTGATGACATCACCTGCGACAAACTCGCCAGACAGTAGCAGCTGTGCCAATGGGTTTTCGATTTCTTGCTGAATGGCTCGCTTGAGTGGTCGCGCGCCAAATACAGGATCATAGCCAATCTCAACCAAATGTGTCATCGCATCATCACTCATCACAAGCCCCAGTTCACGCTCTTTTAGGCGAGCACGCAAGCGATCCAGCTGAATCTCAGCAATGCCTGCCATCTGTGCTTGCCCTAGGCTATGGAACACGACAATCTCATCGATACGGTTGATAAACTCTGGTCTAAAATGACCATTCACCGATGCCATCACCGCCGATTTGATGGTGTCATAATCATCGCCTGCCATCTCTTGGATTGCATGGCTACCTAGGTTACTGGTCATGATGATGACGGTGTTTTTGAAATTCACCACTCGACCTTGACTATCGGTCAATCGGCCATCATCCAGCACCTGCAATAGGATATTGAACACATCAGGATGCGCCTTTTCGACTTCGTCAAACAGCACTACGCTATATGGCTTACGGCGAACTGCTTCGGTCAACACACCACCTTCTTCATAGCCAACATAGCCAGGGGGTGCACCGACCAGACGGCTGACACTGTGTTTTTCCATAAATTCGCTCATATCAATCCGCACTAGTGCATCTTCAGAGTCAAACAAGAAATTCGCCAGTGCCTTGGTCAGCTCGGTCTTACCCACACCTGTCGGACCTAGGAACAAGAATGAACCGCTTGGTTTATTCGGGTCAGATAGCCCCGAACGGCTACGGCGGACGGCGTTTGCCACGGCGGTGACCGCTTCGTTTTGGCTGATGACTCGCTCATGCAAGATGTCTTCCATCGCAAGCAATTTATTACGCTCGCCTTGGAGCATCTTGGCGACTGGAATACCTGTCGCTGCCGATACCACTTCTGCGATTTCGTTATCAGTCACCTTGTTACGCAAAAGCTTTGGTGCGGTATCTTCGCCATCATCGCCCTGAGCTTCAAGCACTTTTTCAAGCTCAATAATCTCACCATATTGTAGCTGTGATGCTCGTGCATAGTCACCTTCACGCAGTGCCTTATCCAGTGCGATACGCGCATTATCCAGCTTGGCTTGTAGCTGTTTGCTGTTTTCGACACCTGCTTTTTCAGCTTTCCAGACTTCTTCAAGCTCGCTGTATTCTTTTTGGGCATCATCGATTTGGGCAGTCAATGATTTCACCTGTGCTTTTGCACCGGCATCATCTTCATTTTTGACCGCTTCTAGCTGCATCTTGAGTGCGATGATACGACGATCCAGCTTATCTAGGCTTTCAGGCTTGGAATCCAGCTCCATCTTGATACGGCTTGCCGCTTCATCAATCAAATCAATCGCCTTATCAGGCAGCTGACGATCGGTGATGTAGCGATGACTCATCTTGGCAGCTGCGATGATGGCAGAGTCCATGATTTTTACGCCGTGATGTAGCTCATAACGCTCTTTGAGTCCACGCAAAATGGCGATGGTATCTTCGACACTCGGCTCATCGACGAGCACTTTTTGGAATCGACGCTCAAGCGCTGGGTCTTTTTCGATGTATTGGCGGTATTCATCCAAAGTCGTCGCACCCACACAGCGTAACTCACCACGAGCCAAAGCAGGTTTTAGCATATTGCCTGCATCCATCGCGCCACTGGTTTTGCCAGCACCGACCATGGTATGCAGCTCATCGATGAACAAGATGACATTGCCGTCTTGTTTGGCAAGCTCATTCAGCACGGCTTTTAGGCGTTCTTCAAATTCGCCATGATATTTCGCCCCTGCGATCAGTGAGCCCATATCCAGTGATAACACGGTCTTATTACGCAGGCTCTCAGGCACTTCACCATTGACGATACGCTGAGCAAGTCCTTCGACGATGGCGGTCTTGCCCACGCCTGCTTCACCGATGAGCACAGGATTATTTTTGGTGCGGCGAGATAGCACCTGCACCGTACGGCGGATTTCATCATCACGACCGATGACAGGGTCAAGCTTGCCTTGTAGGGCACGGTCGGTTAGATTGATGGTATATTTATCTAGAGCTTGTCGGTTTTGTTCGCTGTTTTGATTATTCACGGTTTGATCTCCACGGATTTTTGTAATGATGTTTTGTAAAGTCTCGGCGGTAATGCCTGCTGATGCCAGTGCTTTGTGCGTGCTTTTTTCTTCAAATAATGCAAGCAGCAACCACTCGACCGCCACATACTCATCACCAGCTTTATTGGCAAACTGCTCAGTCGCTTGTAGCACTCGGGCGGTATCAGGCGCCAATCCTATCTGAGCAGGTGGTGTCGTTGCCACTGCCAAATGCGACAGCAAAGTCTCACTTTGCTCTTGTAAGGTCTGCACAGCCGCCCCACTCGCTGTCAGTATCGATATCGCAGTTTCGTTCTGCGTCAATACTGACAATAAATGTGCAGGGCTGATGGCGGTATGCTTGCGACTGATGGCAAGCTCATTGGCTTTACGGATGATGTCTTGTAAGGTGCGTGTATATTTATCAAAGTTCATGTTATTATCCTTATCAATGTTTGGTTGATTATTATATGGATAGCCTGTGGATAATTTTCAAGAACTGCGTTTTGTTATGGTGTAATAATTTTATAAATCATTGATTTTATTTATTTTATTTAAATTTTTGGGGAAATATTGTAAAGATAAAAATAATCCCCATCGGGATGGTGATGGGGATTTTCAAGGGGTGGAGTTCTAGGCTTAATTTGCTACAAATGGATTATTCCGCAAACTCAACACGGATATCCCCATTGTGATATTCCACAACCGCAATATCCACACTTTCATCATTATCTAGATATGCTGTGCCCAAATAATAATCTTCAACGATTTCTTCCAGTTCAACCCTGTCACACTCCGCTTCAGAATTATAATCATGCTCTAATATTTGATTAACCACTTCACAGCTTCTATTCTCAATACTGGTCGAATTAAAGAATAAGATAATTCCACAAATTACCACAAGTCCAAAAACCATCTCAAAGATAAGTGACTTAGCTTGCTTATCCCTACCTAATAATTGCTCACGACTTTGAATATAAAGCGGTGTAACAAATCTTTTCCACACAAAATTCTTATCTGAATAACCGTGAAATTTTAGATATTCCGCATCACAAATATTTAAAATGATCGATAGCACAACCGCAACAAATAAGAAATTAAACACACTGGAATTTGATCCATTAAATTCAGAAACAAAAGCCACTATCGCTGGCGCGCTTTGCAATACACCCGCACCCTTATTTAATATCAAATGGTGCAAAAAACCCTTGCTGCTTTCTACTTCTGACATATTTTGCTCGCTATATCTCAATCAAATATTACTAGAAAATTTCAATATTGTAAGTTTTATTGAAAACTTGTATTTAATACCAAATTATACTAAAATCATCAAAACCCACAATATTCAAACTCGGCTTATATTATCCGTGTTTTTACTTATAGCCACCTTAAAAGTGAGATTCCATGTCCATTCATGACAGTATTCGCCTTATTAGAGAATCCAAACACCTTTCACAAGAAGATATGGCGGAAGAATTGAATATGTCCGTCAGTGGATATGCTAAGATTGAGCGTGGCGTAACCAAACTACAATTTGATAAATTGCAGAAAATTGCTCAGATTTTTAACTTGGATATTGTCGAATTAATCACCGCAGGCGATAAAGGCGTCGTGTTTATTGCTAATGAAAATAAGGCGGATAATTCAAGTATTATCAACTCAAGCTATTACACCTGCAATACCGATGTTGCAATCGAAATCGAAAAACTAAATCTACTACTGACACACCAAAAAGAATTAGTCGCCCAAAAAGATGCAGAGATTGCCGCCTTAAAAGAAGTTATTCAGTTACTAAAAGCAAATCAGCAATAACAAAAAATCGCAGAACAAAAAATTCTGCGATTTTTATTTTATTCACTTAGCCAAAGCCGCTTCAAAATCCGTACGCTCAACTTGCCCTAACAGCACTTGCTCAAGCTTACCTTGGTGATAAATCAACAAAGCTGGTGGCCCAAATAACTGATAACGAGCCAACACCGCACGACTCTCATCGGTCGTCTCAGTGATGTCAAGCTTGACAACTTGATAATCAGACAGTAAAGCAGGACGATGGGTAAACAGCTCTCGCTCCATGATACGGCACTCAATACACCAATCGGCAGTGAGATCGACAAGCACCTTTTGGCGAGTGGCGAGAATCTGATCCAGCTCGTATAAAGTGGTGATATGCATATCAGGATATGTTTGGGTGTAGCCTGTGGCGGTATTTTGGCCAAGACTGAGTGGACGCCAAGCGTCGGTCGCTCCCATTGATGCCCCTGCCATCAGACAGCCTGCCCAAATCGCAGACAGCACCGATAGCACACGAAAGCCCATTTTTGATAATCGCCAAAACCAAAGGCACAATACCAAAAACCACACCGCCCACAGCACCAGCATCAACGAAGTTAGCAAGATTCGCTCAATCATAAGTAGTGCCACACCAAGTAGCATCAAGCCACCGAACTGCTTCACTCGATCCATCCATGCACCTGCTTTGGGCATATATTTACCCTGCATCGCACCGACCACCATCAATGGCACTGACAAACCCAGTCCCAGAGCAAACATCGCCAAAAAGCCAAACACCGCACTACCGCTACCTGCCACAGCTGTCAAAGCCCCTGCCATCGGTGCAGACACACAAGGCGACACCACGAGTGCTGAGAGCATCCCTGCCAGATAGCTGCCTGTGATGCTCCCAAGCTTATCATCCGCTCGTGTGGCGTTTTGTTGTAACAGATTGACCAATGCTGATGGCAAACGAATCTGCACCCAGCCAAACATCATCATCGCATAGAGCACAAACAGCCCTGCGACGATGGCGAGCACCCAAGTTTTTTGGAACCATGCGGTGATGCCCAAAGCTTGACCAAACCATGCAATGATAAGACCTAGCACGCCGTAAGCTGTCGCCACGCCCACACCATAGGCAGATGCAAGCATAAAGCCGCGTTTGGTGCTGTGCTTGGCGTTGCCTTGTGTGATGTTGTTTTGCTTAGCGACGATATTAGCGACGATCGGGATCATCGGATAGATACATGGCGTGAAAGCCAATAATAAGCCTGCCAGGAACAGCAGCCCAATCAGCACAAGTCCACTGCTCGCACCCGTATCGGCAGGCGTGTAGCTGTGATCTAGGGTGAAGCCGTCCGTAATGGCAAGTGGCGCGGCTGACGCTGTTTGTGCGGTATCAATTGCCGCCTGAGTATCAAGTGCTTGACTGGTTTGATTATCCGCTGAACTGCTGTTTTGGTTATTATCTGTATTGCCATTTTGATCACCACCTTGTCCTTCATCTGTGGCGCTAGGCAGCACCACGGATGGGTCGGCAGCCAGACTGATGCTTGTCTTCGTCCACTCAGGTGGATAGCACAGTCCTGCTTTGGCACAGCCCTGCCAACCAATGCTGATCTCAGTCTGATCAAGTGCGGCGGCACTTTTTAGCACGGTGGTTGCAGTGACATCAGTGTCAAACACCGCCACACGCCCAAACTGCGGATCATCGACCCAGCTTGGCGTTTTGTCAAATTGCCACGCGTCCGCAACCACGCCATCAAGCAGTTTTAATTTAAGCTTATCTTGATAGGTATAGTAGCCATCTGTGACCTTAATCTGTACCGTCAGCCGATCACCATCTACCGTCGGCATGACAGTAAAAGCTTCATGCACGGGCAAAATTTCTTTTTGCGCGCCGAACAATCCACTTAATGCACCAAATGCCCCAGCACTGCCCAAGCTTGCCACACTAGGCGTACTGATAGCAAGTGTCGCTGCGATAAGGCTGATAGCGGTATGGTGAAAAACAGTGCGGCGCATGGTCATGATCGATGGATAAATGATTGATAAAGATGGTGATATTTTAGCATTGTTTTGGCAAAATTTGGGGGAAATTTTGGACTTTATCATCAATATTTATAAGGCTTGGCAGTGATTTTGGTGGTTTATCAAGGCAAGTTTTATTCAGTGTCAATGCACCAAAAAAGATGGTAAAATTTGCGAAAATTTTCTGTAATTATTGGGAGAGGTTTGGCGGTGTACATTTAACATTCTGCCCTAGACCCCCTCCCAGGCTCCCTCTTGATAAGGGGGAGGTGTCGTATCTTTTTAAGCTGAAGTTTGCAAGATAACAAACACTCTCCCCTTAATTAAGGGGAGAGCCCGGGTGGGGTTGATTAAAAATCACCAAGATTTATCAACTATTACTTATCCTGCTCATCACCAAAGGATGCATTGCGCGATGCTTCAAACTCTACCCACACTGCACTTAAAATCGCAAGCAATACTGCAAATCCCAAGCCCAAAATCCAAGCAAAATACCACATTGTTTAACTCCTTTTTTTAATCTTAGTACAAAGTTTTTTCGTTTTGCTTAATATATGCCTTGGTCACTTTACCACGCATGATCGCATAACCCCAGCTGGTATAAGTCACCACCACAGGCAACAGCACAATCACCACAAACAGCATGATCGTCAAGGTTAAATGGCTTGATGTCGCATCCCACACCGTCAGGCTTGATTTTGGATCGATCGATGACGGCATATAAAATGGAAACAGCGCCACGCCTGCCGTCCCGATGATGCCAAGCAGTGCAAGACTTGATGTGATAAAGGCAAGCAAGGTACGCGCCATTTTCAGTAGCGCAATGGTCACAAGCGGCATCACCACACCCAAGGCAGGCAATAGCCACAAGGCAGAATGCGCGTAGAAATTATTGAGCCACGCACCTGATTGGACAGCGACTGCCTTGGCAATCGGATCGATGGTGGCGTTGGTGTCAATATTGCTTGTGATGACATAACCATCTAGATTCACCACCCAAAAGCCTGTCGCGACGAACAGCACCACCGTGAGAATGGCGGCGAATTTGGCGGCGTTTTTTGAGCGTGTTTGAATTTCATCAACAGTGCGATGCGCCAGATACACACCGCCTTGCATGACAAGCATCGCCACACTGACAAGACCGCACAGCAGCGCAAATGGCGATAACAACTCAAAGAACGAACCTGTATAAGTCGATACCAAATGGCTATCTAGCGAAAACGGCACACCAAGCAAAAGATTGCCAAATGCCACACCAAAAATCAGCGTCGGCACAAATGAACCGACCAACAGCAGCCAATCCCAAGTATTGCGCCATGTGTCATTTTTAATCATGCTGCGGTATTTAAAGCCCACAGGACGGAAAAACAACGCCCACAATGCCGCAATCAGCGCCCAATAAAATCCACTGAACGCAGTAGCATAGACCAATGGTAATGCCGCAAAAATCGCGCCGCCTGCGGTGATGAACCACACCTGATTGCCTTCCCAATGCGGCCCGACTGTATTGACAATCACGCGGCGTTCGTCATCATCTTTACCCACAAAAGGCAGTAGCGTCAGCACGCCCATATCATGCCCATCCATGATAGCAAAGCCGATGAGCAGCACGCCGACAATCAGCCACCAGATGACTTTGAGCGTTTCATAATCTAATAGCGTAAGCATATTACACCCCTTGTTGCTCTGATGGATTGATGATGTGTGGCGATGTTTTTTCGCCATAATATTTGCCCGTGCCAAGCGATGCCGGCCCAAGCTTGACATATTTGATCATCAAATACATCTCAACAATCGCCAAAATCACATAAAACACCACAAAACCCGCCAAAGACAACAGCACATCATTGACATGGATATTTGATACTGACAAATGCGTCGGCAATACGCCATACACCGTCCACGGCTGACGACCGTATTCAGCGACGAACCAACCTGCTTCGATGGCAATCCACGGTGCAGGAATCATCAATACGGCGAATTTTAAGAGCCATTTTTTCTGCATAAAATTACCCTTGAGCGTGAAAAATAGGCACAAGCTGAATAAAATTAGCATTAAAAAGCCCATCGCCACCATCACGCGAAATGTCCAAAACATCGGCGTAACCGCAGGCACACTATCATCGACCGCTTGTGCGATCATCTGTGGTGTGGCTTTGGTCACATCATTGGTGTATTTTTTGAGCAATAGACCAAAGCCCAAATCCTCTTTGTGTGCATCAAACTGTGCAATCATCGCAGGATCAATGGTGATGCCTTGCTCTTTTTGGGCGCGCATGGTGTCAAGCAGATGTACGGCAGTGATGCCATTTTTGATTTTTTCTTCATTGATTTTCTTAATATCATGAATACCAAGAATCTGCTGATCAAACGAACGCGTGCCGATGATACCCATCAAATACGGAATATGCACCGCCCAATCGTTCTTTTGCTCAGCTTCATTGATCCCTGCGATGATATTAAAATTCGCTGGCGCAGGCTCAGTCTCCCACATCGCTTCGATTGCTGCAATCTTGGTTTGCTGCGCGTGACCGATCGAATAACCTGACTCGTCGCCAAGCACGATCACCGAACAAATCGCCGCAAAACCAAAAGCCGATGCCACATGAAAACTGCGCTTGGCAAACTCAATATCACGCCCTTTAAGCAAATACCACGCCGACACGCCAAGTACAAACAGTGCGCCTGTCACATAGCCTGCCGAGACAGTATGCACAAACTTATTCTGCGCATCTGGATTTAGGAAAATCTGTGCAAAGCTTGTCATCTCCATACGCATAGTGTCGTAGTTGAACTCAGCGCCGACAGGGTTTTGCATCCAGCCGTTCGCGACCAAAATCCACAAGGCAGACAAGCTAGTACCCAGCGCCATCAATAGCGTGGTGGTAAAATGCTGCAATCGTGACATCCGATCCCAGCCGAAGAAAAACAGCCCCACCATGGTGGATTCTAAGAAAAACGCCATCAAGCCTTCGATGGCAAGCGGTGCACCGAACACATCGCCAACATAGTGCGAATAATATGCCCAGTTCGTGCCGAATTGAAATTCCATGGTGATGCCTGTGGTCACCCCAAGCACAAAGTTAATCCCGAAAAGCTTACCCCAAAATCGGGTCATGTCTTTCCAAATTTCCTTACCTGTGGTGAGATACACCGCTTCCATGATCACCAGCATCCATGTCATGCCAAGCGTCAGCGGTACAAATAAAAAGTGAAATAAGGCGGTCGCAGCGAATTGTAGCCGCGATATATCGACCAGATGCTCGGTAATCATACCAAACCCCTTTTGATCAGTGTGATGGTGAAAATAAAGACATTCTGCGTGATTGTTTGCCAGATACTTGCGATTAATTATTATGTGTAAAAATTGGTACAGTGCTATTACTACGAGATCAAATCAGCCAATTTTCATGCAATCACGATGAACGCCGCCATCATAACAGAGTATTTACCAAAACACCAACCGATATTATTACAGGCAAGATTGGCTTGCCAAATCACAAACGATGGGAAATATTTGGGTAAACTTTGGTGGGCAAGTGTGAGATTTGAACGCGTACGGGCGCATTGCATACATCCACGGATGATTTCGATTTGAATTTGCTGCATTAAAAAGAGCGTATTTGATAACGCCCTTTTTATCATATCCAAGCTGTATAAAAACACCATCAAACCACCGCTAGCACTTCGCCCTGCAGTACCCACCAGGCTGTAGTAAATGCAAACGCAAGCAACGCCACCACCGCCCAATAATAGCTAAAGCCATAGCTGCGGCCGCTTTGTAGGCGCACGGCTTGGCGTTTTTCGATCACAAGCCCCAAGCCCAATATCGCACCTGTGATCATCCCACCGATATGCCCTGCGTTATTAATCCCATCGATGGCAAAGCCCATCAACAGATTCAATCCCATCACCATTGCAAGGCTTTTGGTATTAAACACCATGCCGACAGGCGCGCGCGTCACCGCAAGTATTAACAAAAACGCACCGATGCCCATCAGACCACCCGATGCGCCCGCAGTAACAATCGGCATACCACCTGCCAAAATATCCTGCCAAGTCATGTAATTACTCAGCAGTCCACTGCCAATCACTGACAACAAAAACATCACCAAAAAGCGCACAGGTGACAGCACAAGCTCGCCTGCCTGCCCAAAATAATACATCGCAAAGCTATTAAACAGCAAATGCAGCACGCCAATATGCACAAAGCCACTGGTGATGAGTCGCCACGGCTCAAGCGTCATTGAATACGGCAAAAAATTCGCCCCAAAGCGCACCAAATCGCGCGTACTCGGATCATCAATCTGCACGCCCACAAGCCACTGATACGCCATCATACCCACAAAGCTTAGGATTAACAGCAAAGTGATGGGTGCGCGCTGCCACAATCGAGAGATGTTCATTATCGTGCCAATTTTTCCAAAAAAATTCACCCTATTAAACCAAAAATCCACACAAAAAACCACCCAAAATATTGAGTGGTTGAATCAAATGACAAATAGAGAGATTGGCACAAAAGCGTAAAGCGACATTTCAATCATTGCTATTTAATCGCTTATAAATGCAAATCATGACCACAGCGATCACAGTATTTGGCATTGGTCGCATGGCCGAATTTACCGCAGTTTGGACACGCCACAGGCTGTAGCTGTGGTCGCATGGTACGCGTAAGCTCGGCGGTGAACACCCCAGTCGGCACGGCGATGATGGCATAACCTGTGATCATTACCATACTTGCAATGGCTTGACCGATCGGCGTCTTGGGTGAAATATCCCCATAACCGACGGTTGTCAAAGTCACAACCGCCCAATAGATTGAGCGCGGAATACTGGTAAAGCCATTTTCAGGTCCTTCGACCACATACAGCACCGCGCCAAAGATGGTGACAAGTAGCAGCAAAGATAAGAAAAATACCGTAATCTTATGCTGACTGGTCTTAAACGCCGCCGCCAAAAAACCCGCCTGCTGCATATAGGATTTGAGCTTAAAGACGCGAAAAATCCGCAAAATCCGCAAAATCCGCACCACGAGCAGATAATGCATTCCCACAAAAAACAAGCTCAAATAAGTCGGCAACAGCGCAAGTAAATCCACCACACCAAAAAAGCTGAATGCATAAGCGCGACGATTGGGCGCAGAATACAAACGCAAAATGTACTCGATGGTGAATAAAATGGTAAAAATCCATTCTGCCGCTGAGAAATAGCGACCATATGCTAAGCGTAAATCCAGCACACTATCAAGCATCACCACCAAGACACTGGTGATGATCGCCACCATGATCAGCACATCGAACAGCTTGCCGGCAGGCGTGTCCGTGCCTTCGATGATGATATGAATGCGCTCTTTTAACGAGACCGATTTGTGCGGCAGATGGTTAGATGGCATGGTGATGATTCGCTACGAAAATAGGTAGATATTTTAGCTTACTTTTGCACAATTTAAAATATCTGTGCATGATCTGTTACAGTCATGCTAATTATCATAAAATAAAGCATTGTCAAATATCACAAAAAAGCCAATCGCAATCGACTGGCTTTTTGGTATGGTAGGAGAGTTTATACCGTGGTTGAATTAGTATTTTTCAACAAATTCTGCATAAGCATTAATGAAACCATCCAATACCGCTTTGGCTTGTTCTGAAACCAACTCACCATGCTCATTGAACGCACCTGCAAAGATACCGCCGAAATAAGCACCGAATGGTAGCGTTGGCATATTCAACGCTGGGCTTGTGCTGATGGTACGCAATTGATCAGTGACGCGTGGACTGCCGTTAGCATTGACACTCAATAGACCAAGTGGCTTGCCGTTCCAGACGCTTTGACCCATTGGGCGAGAGCCGACATCGATGGCGTTTTTGATCATTGCTGATGGGCCGCCGTTGTGTTCTGGGCTCACCCACAAGATCGCATCTGCTGCTTTGATCGCTTCACGCACGCGAGTGTATTGTGGGATGTCTTGTTCATCTAGGTCGCGATCGTACAGTGGCAGATCAGAGATGTCCACGACATTTAGCTCTAGTGACGCTGGTGCGACTTTTTGAAGGTATTTCACCGCTAGGTGGTTGAATGAAGTTTTGCTTGCACTTCCGACAAATACTGCGACTTTTTTCATGAGGTTTTTCCTTATTTTTCATCGTGCCATTGGCACTGTTTTTGAGTTTTTGAAAGATTTGGCAAATGTGTCATTTACCGCTTGGTTGCTATTATGCTATTTTTTAAATTTTTGAACAAGATTGATTTTAGCAAAATAATTTTGCAAATTTGCAACGATCTTTGAGTATTTTATGAGTGATTGGTTGCTGAATTGGTTGCTGAAGTGGAATTTATAACACCCAAATCAAACAAAGCCAAACAAATTAACCGCTTAATCACAATTAGCAATCCACCAAGCCATCACAGCCGAACCAGCTTACACAATGCAGCTTGCACAAAAGCAACTTTGCACATTTAAGTATATTTCAGCCAACTAAGCATCAAATAGTGATAATAACAAAAAAGCACGAAATCAGTATTCGTGCTTTTTTAGCCCAAGTGAAACTAAACTATGATCACATTAGCGGTGATAATCAGTATTTTGAAAATTTGGCATCCAAAGAATACTTACCTGCACCCAATGCCCAAAATAGTAGGAAAATCATACAATACACCACTGCATTTTCGCCGCGGTTGGCACTTGGCAACAGCAGCAAGTCAATCCCTGCAGGAAATGCGTGATAAAAGAAGTATGCCACTGCCATCATTCCTGCTTGGATAAAGGCATTGAATCGCGTGAACAAACCGATAATCAGTAGCGCACCACCAACAAGCTCAAGCACACCACCAACGCCCATCATCGAAAACAGCTCAACTGCACCTTTATCGCCCGCCATCGCAGCAGGCATGGCAAATAGTTTGGTCGTACCATGCAAAAGATACATATAACCGATGATGACACGCGTAAATAGCAAGAGCAAATCTTTTAGATTATATGAAAATTTTTCGAATGAATGATACATAATACATGCTCCATTATTATTTTATACAAGCTGTGAGCTTAAGGTTTGTACCTTGGTTGGTCATTGTGGCATTGTCAATTGTTGTCAATTTTGCGCCGTATCAAATTTTTCCCTTGCTTTATTTTAATTGATTTTAGTCACTTAACAAGGTACACTTTTACAAAATTAATTTGCAATTATAGAAAGTTAATTATAAAATTTTCGCATATTGATATTTTATTTTTAAATTATCTATTTATCCCAACTTCTCTGACATGGGCGCGTTTATGAACCACATCAGCCTTGATGACATTCGCTTGTTTGTATCGGTCGTACAAGCAGGCAGCCTAAGCTCAGCATCGGATCTGACAGGTGTGCCTGTCTCACGGCTGTCGCGTCGCTTGACTCAGCTAGAAAGTTCGCTTGGCACGCAGCTTTTGAACCGTGGCAAAAAAGGTGTCAGCCTAAACGATTTGGGCGAGCATTTTTTTGTTCATGCCCAAAATATGCTCAAAGAAGCCGATTCAGCGATCCAAAGCATTCATCATGGGCTCGAAAAACCCACAGGGCTGCTGCGCGTGTCAGCGCCTGTCGATGTCGCACATCGGTATTTGTTGCCGCATTTAGAAGAG